>NZ_JACVTY010000026.1:0-93757 GCF_016624805.1 Pseudomonas sp. S44 | reverse complement strand
CCCCCCCCGCCCCCCCCCCCCCCCCCCCCCCCCCCCCCCCCCCCCCCCCCCGCCCATGGGCGCACCTCGGTTTAGAAGAAGCCCAGCGGGTTGATGTCGTAGCTCACCAGCAGGTTCTTGGTCTGCTGGTAGTGGTCGAGCATCATCTTGTGGGTTTCACGGCCGACGCCGGACTTCTTGTAGCCACCGAACGCGGCATGCGCCGGGTACAGGTGGTAGCAGTTGGTCCACACGCGGCCGGCCTTGATGCCCCGGCCCATGCGGTAGGCGCGGTTGATATCGCGGGTCCAGACGCCGGCACCCAGGCCGAACTCGGTGTCGTTGGCGATCGCCAGGGCTTCGGCTTCATCCTTGAAGGTGGTGACGCTGACCACCGGGCCGAAGATTTCCTCCTGGAACACACGCATCTTGTTGTTGCCCTTGAGCAGGGTCGGCTGGATGTAATAGCCGGTGGCCAGCGAGCCATCGAGTTGCTCTACCTTGCCGCCTGTCAGCAGCTCGGCGCCCTCTTCCTGGGCAATCTTGAGGTACGACTGGATCTTCTCGAACTGCTGCTGCGAGGCCTGCGCGCCGACCATGGTATCGGTGTCCAGTGGGTCGCCGCGCTTGATCTGCAGCACCTTCTTCATCACCACTTCCATGAACTGCGGGTAGATCGACTCCTGCACCAGGGCGCGGGACGGGCAGGTGCACACCTCGCCCTGGTTGAAGAAGGCCAGCACCATGCCTTCGGCGGCCTTCTCGATGAAGGTCGGCTCGGCTTGCATGATGTCTTCGAAGTAGACGTTCGGCGACTTGCCGCCCAGCTCCACGGTGGACGGGATGATGTTCTCGGCGGCGCATTTCATGATGTGCGAGCCCACCGGGGTGGAGCCGGTGAAGGCGATCTTGGCGATGCGCTTGCTGGTGGCCAGCGCTTCACCGGCTTCGCGGCCGTAGCCCTGGACCACGTTGAGCACGCCCTTGGGCAGCAGGTCGCCGATCAGTTCGAGCAGTACGGTGATGCCCAGCGGGGTCTGCTCGGCGGGCTTGAGCACCACGCAGTTGCCGGCGGCCAGGGCCGGGGCGAGCTTCCAGGCGGCCATCAGCAGCGGGAAGTTCCACGGGATGATCTGGCCGACCACGCCCAGCGGTTCGTGGATGTGGTAGGCGACAGTGTTTTCGTTGATCTCGGCGGCGCCGCCTTCCTGGGCGCGAATGCAGCCGGCGAAATAGCGGAAATGATCGACCGCCAGCGGGATGTCGGCGTTGAGGGTCTCGCGGATCGGTTTGCCGTTGTCCCAGGTTTCGGTGATGGCCAGTACTTCGAGGTTCTGCTCGATGCGGTCGGCGATCTTCAGCAGAACGTTGGAGCGGTCCTGCACGCTGGTGCGGCCCCAGGCGTCGGCGGCGGCGTGGGCGGCATCCAGGGCTTTGTCGATGTCTTCGGCAGTGGAGCGGGGGAATTCTGCGATCAGCTTGCCATTCACCGGCGAGGTGTTCTCGAAGTATTGCCCTTTGACCGGAGCTACGAACTCGCCGCCGATGTAGTTGCCGTAGCGGCTCTTGAACGAGACTTTGGCGCCCTCGGTACCGGGATGTGCGTAACGCATGGTGTGTCTCCTGGCTATTGTGTTTGTTGGGGAGTTGGAAAGCGTAGAGCAAAGGTCGGGCCAGTGCTTTGCAGCCCTTTGCGATCAATGACTTGGATCAGTTGTCGAGCGACTTCGAGCGGGTGTTGTGCCGAGTGCGGTACAGGCAGGGTGACACTTTGTGCCATTGGCGAGACGTTGCTGACTCGACGGTCGGACCGTCATTGCAAAGCGTTCCCGGGAGGAGGATGCTGGCGGGACGCTTCATCTGCGGAGAACAACAAAAATGCAGAGCAACGCTTTCAGTCGCCATGCCCAGCAGGTACTCACGGTCGCTCGCGGGCAGCCCCACGGCCCGGCCAGCGACCCGTCCATCGCGCGCTCCTGGCTGCGCTGCCTCGAGGACTATCACCTCGACCCTGCGCTGGCCCAGGCTCCGGTGGTGCTCGAGCACTGGCGCCTGCTGGAGAGTCGCGAACGCCTGCAGCAGGTGCTGCAGATCGCCGATGGCGAGATGAACAGCCTGCATCAGCAGTTGTCCGGCTCGGGCCACGCGGTGCTGCTTACCGATGCCCGCGGCGTGATCCTCAACTGCGTCACCGCGCCCAGCGAGCGACGGATCTTCGAGCGTGCGGGGCTGTGGCTGGGTGCAGACTGGAGCGAGGCGCGCGAGGGCACCAATGGCATCGGCACCTGCCTGGTCGAGCGCCAGGCCCTGACCATTCACCAGGACGAACACTTTCGTGGCCGCCATACCGGGCTGACCTGCTCGGCCAGCCCGGTGTTCGATCCGCACGGCGAGCTGCTGGCCGTGCTCGATGTATCCTCGGCGCGCCCGGATGTCTCGCGCCAGAGCCAGTTCCATACCATGGCGCTGGTCAACCTCTCGGCGAAGATGATCGAGAGTTGCTATTTCCTGCGGCACTTCGAGCATCACTGGTTGTTGCGCTTTCATCTGCAGGCCGAGTCGGTCGGGCTGTTCAGCGAGGGGCTGCTGGCCTTTGACGGCGATGGCCGGGTCTGTGCGGTCAACCAGAGCGCGCTGAACCTGTTGGGCAGCATTCGTGGCGGGGTGCTGGGCAAGCCGGTCGGGCGCTTCTTCGCCTGCAGTCACGACGAGCTGTTCAGCCGCGCCACGACGCAAGGCAGCGCGGCCTGGCCGCTGCGGACCCATGACGGGCGTCAGGTCTTTGCCAGCGTGCGCGGGCAGGCGCACAAGCCGGTGTGGTCGGTGCCAGCGTCCTTGCCGCTGGCCACCCCGCGTGCCGAGCCTGGCATCTGCCTGCTCGACCCGGCCCTGCAACGGGATTTTCATCGTGCGTTGCGGGTTTACCAGCGCGACGTACCATTATTGCTGCGTGGCGAAACCGGTTGCGGCAAGGAGGCGTTTGCCCAGGCCGTGCACCAGGCCAGCGAACGTAGCGCCAAGCCGTTCGTGGCGATCAACTGCGCATCGATTCCGGAAAGCCTGATCGAAAGTGAACTGTTCGGCTATCGCGGCGGCAGTTTCACCGGGGCGCGCAAGGAAGGGATGCGCGGCAAGCTGCTGCAAGCGGACGGTGGCACCTTGATGCTGGACGAGATCGGCGACATGCCGCTGGCCCTGCAGACCCGCCTGCTGCGTGTGCTGGAGGAGCGTCAGGTGGTGCCGATCGGGGGTGAGCCGCAGGCGGTGGACCTGCGCATCGTCAGCGCCACTCACCGGGATCTGCTGGAGCGGGTGGCGCAGGGGGCGTTCCGTGAGGATCTGTATTACCGGCTCAATGGGCTGGAAGTTGCGCTGCCAGCGGTGCGTGAGCGCAGCGACAAGGCTCAGTTGCTGGATTTCCTGCTGAGTCAGGAGGCCGAAGGGCAAGCCATCGAAATCGCGCCCGAGGCGCGTGAGGCGTTGTTGGAATTTGCCTGGCCGGGGAACGTGCGGCAGATGCGCAACGTGCTGCGGACCTTGGTGGCGTTGTGCGATGGTCAGCGCATCGAGCTGTCGGACCTTCCCCAGACCGTTGTGGGAATGGGATTGCCCCGCGCTGGCTCAAGCGGGGGCAGCGATGTTGACTGTGCTGACGCCATCGCGGGGCAAGCCCGCTCCCACAGTAATGATCTTGCACCGCTGGAAAGTGCCGAGCGCGATGCACTGTTGAGGGTGCTGGAGGCAAACCGCTGGCACATGACCCGTGTCGCCGAACACTTGGGCATCAGCCGCAATACCTTGTATCGAAAACTGCGCAAACACGGTATCGCCAGGGCCAGTTGAGCGAAACAGCGGGTGCGATTTCCCTCGCCCTGGGCTACCCTGCCTCGATGTTTTGCGAGGTCGATCATGCACATTCACATTCTCGGTATTTGCGGCACTTTCATGGGTTCGCTGGCGGTGCTCGCCAAGGAGCTCGGCCATCGCGTCACCGGTTCCGACGCCAACGTCTATCCGCCGATGAGCACTCAGCTCGAGGCTCAGGGCATCGAGCTCACCCAAGGCTACGATCCGGCCCAGCTGGAGCCGGCTCCTGACCTGGTGGTGATCGGCAATGCCATGTCGCGTGGCAACCCTGCCGTGGAATACGTGCTGAACAAGGGCCTGCCCTACGTCTCCGGCCCGCAGTGGCTGGCCGACCACGTGTTGCAGGGCCGCTGGGTGCTGGCCGTGGCCGGCACCCATGGCAAGACCACCACCAGCAGCATGCTGGCCTGGGTGCTGGAGCATGCGGGCATGAGCCCGGGCTTCCTGATCGGCGGCGTGCCGCAGAACTTCTCGGTCTCGGCGCGCCTGGGCGGCACGCCGTTCTTCGTGGTCGAGGCCGACGAATACGACAGCGCCTTCTTCGATAAGCGTTCGAAGTTCGTGCATTACCACCCGCGCACCGCGATCCTCAACAACCTTGAGTTCGATCATGCGGACATCTTCCCGGATCTGGCGTCCATCGAGCGGCAGTTCCACCATCTGGTCCGGACCATTCCGAGTGAGGGGCTGGTCATCCACCCGACCACCGAGCAGGCGCTCGAGCGGGTCATCGGCATGGGCTGCTGGACTCCCGTGCAGACCACTGGCGAAGGTGGCCAGTGGCAGGCGCGCCTGCTGAGTCCGGACGGTTCGCGCTTCGAAGTGCTGTTCGAGGGTGAGGTTCAAGGGGTGGTGAACTGGGCCTTGACTGGCCAGCACAACGTCGCCAATGCCCTGGCCACGCTCGCCGCCGCGCGCCATGTCGGCGTGGTGCCGGCCATGGGCATCGATGGCCTCAGCGCCTTCAAGAGCGTCAAGCGGCGCATGGAGAAGGTCGCCGAGGTGCAGGGTGTGACCATCTACGACGATTTCGCCCACCACCCGACCGCCATCGCCACCACCCTCGACGGCCTGCGCAAGCGTGTGGGCGAGGCACCGGTGATTGCGGTGATCGAGCCGCGTTCCAACTCCATGAAATTGGGCGCTCACCGTGATGGCCTGCCGGAAAGTGTCAACGACGCCGACCAAGTGATCTGGTACGCGCCGCCCAACCTGGGCTGGGACCTGGCCGCCACGGCAGCGCAGTGCTCGGTGCCGAGCGTGGTGGCCGACAACCTCGAGGCGATCATCGAGCGGATCAAGGGCCAGGCACGTCCGGGTACCCATGTGGTGATCATGAGCAATGGCGGCTTCGGCGGTCTGCACGGCAAGCTGGCCGAGGCCCTGAAGTGAGCGGCCCGGAGCGCATCACCCTGGCGATGACCGGCGCCTCGGGGGCGCAATACGGCCTGCGCCTGCTCGATTGCCTGGTGCGTGAGGACCGTGAGGTGCACTTCCTCATCTCCAAGGCTGCGCAACTGGTGATGTCCACCGAAACCGACGTGCTGTTGCCGCCCAAGCCACAGGCGATGCAGGCCTTCCTGACCGAATACACTGGCGCTGCCGATGGGCAGATCCGCGTGTATGGCAAGGAAGACTGGATGTCGCCGGTGGCCTCGGGCTCCGGCGCACCTGCGGCGATGGTGGTGGTGCCCTGTTCGACCGGCACGCTGTCGGCAATCGCCACCGGTGCCTGCAACAATTTGATCGAACGGGCAGCGGACGTGACGCTCAAGGAGCGCCGCCAGCTGATCCTGGTGCCGCGTGAAGCGCCGTTCTCCACCATCCACCTGGAGAACATGCTCAAGCTCTCGCAGATGGGCGCGGTGATCCTGCCGGCGGCGCCGGGCTTCTATCACCAGCCGCAGACCATTGATGACCTGGTGGACTTCGTTGTCGCGCGAGTGCTCAACCTGCTGAACATCCCCCAGGACATGTTGCCGCGCTGGGGCGAGCATCATTACGGGGTCGATGATTGAAGCGCGCGTTGGCAGGCTTGCTGCTGCTGGGCTGCTTGAGTGGTTGCGCGACAGTGCGAACGCTGGATGCCAACCAGCCGGGGGCGCCGGTGGTGTATGCCGGCACTCGGCTGGACCTGTATGTGATGAATGGCGGGTGCTGCCCTGAGGATCGCTTCGGGGCCAAGGCACCGGGCTATCCTGCGCTGGATCTGCCCGGTAGCATGTTGCTCGATACGCTGCTGCTGCCGTTGTCGGTGCTGACGGCGCTGGGGGTTGGGTTCAACGCCAGCGGCGGCTTGTAACGGCCCTGTCCGCGGGTAAACCCGCTCCCACAGGGATCGCACCGTCTTTGAACCCTGTGCGGGCCTGTGGGAGCGGGTTTACCCGCGAAGAAGCCTTGGAAGGTATTGCTATTTCTTGCCCAGCTTGCGCAACTCGTCAGACTCGACCACGCGGATCCCGTCCTCTTCCTCCAGCGCCAGCCGCCACAGCGCCCGGGCCAGGGTGCAGGCCTCGATACCTTTGTACTTGCCGGGAATCAGACGGGCGAATGGCCCGGCCAGTCGCTCGGCCAGCCGGGGTTCGAGCCGTTCGCCCAGCAGCAGCGACGGCCGTACGATGGTCAACTGCGGCCAGTCCTGAGCCTTGAGCGCTTCTTCCATCTCGCCCTTGACCCGGTTGTAGAAAATCGATGATTTAGGGTCTGCACCGACTGCACTGATCACCAGCAGATGGCGTGCGCCCAGCTCGCGTGCGCGCTTGCTGAAGGCCACGACCATGTCCAGGTCGACTGCACGGAAGGCGGTTTCGGAGCCGGCCTGCTTGAGTGTGGTGCCCAGGCAGCAGAAGGCGATATCGACGCGCCCGGCCAGTTGCGGGAGAAACACCGCCGGGTCACCCACCGGGTTTTCCAGGTGCGGATGCTCGGCCAGCGGCCTGCGGGTAGGCGCCAGCACACGGCTGATGGTGGGTTCGTTGAGCAGGCGGTCGAGCAGGTGTTCACCTGTAAGACCCGTGGCTCCGGCAAGCAGGACATGCTGAGGCGTCAAGTACATGATGTCTCTCCCTTGTTACAGCTCAGCTTAGCGGGTTCCAGGCTTTTTTGCCTGCTCCGGCGCGGCTGGCTGGGCCTTGTTCTTCAAGGCCTCCTCGGCTTGTTGCCGACGCAGTCGCTGCCAGTGCGCGAGCACCTGTGGCGGTGCCCAGATCTGCGGCTCGGAGGCCTCGAAACCTTCCCTTCGTTCCCGTTCGGCAACGCTTTTGCGCGCCAGTTCAAACGCTTGTTTCAGGTCGTCGGTCTGGTTCAGTGCCTGGGCGAACAGGGCATCGCCGAAATAGGTGAAGTCGGCTTCTTCGGAGCAGCCGAACGAGACCCGGTCAGGGCGCGCTGCCGTCATGATCAGCGTGCGTTCATCCTTGAGCGGGGCGATGTAGCCACCTGAATAGCAGGCGGAGATGACAATCACCTTGTCGCGATCTTTCAGGGGGGAGAGGGCGTTGGCCAGTTCGTCCGCTGACAGGTCGGCCAGTTGCAGGCGCGGCTGGTCGAGTACCAGTTGGTGGTCATGGCTGCCGTGGCTGGTCAGGTAGACGAACACGATATCTTCCGGGCCACTGCGTTCGGCCAATGTACGGGCTGCACGGGTGAGGTTCTCGCGGGTGGCCATCGGGCGGTCGGCCAGGTGGTCGCGGTGATTGACCAGGGTGACCTGACCGCGGGCGCCGAAACGCACCCTGAGCATGTTGCTGACATAGTCGGCTTCGCGCAGGAACACGCTCTGCTGGCCATCGCCGGCCAGGACCAGGCTGTACAGCTGGATGGGTGGGGCCGAGCGCGGCACCTTTGCCAGCGCCTCGTCGAGCAGCTTGCCCTGGTTGAGCAGGGCAAGGTCCAGCGGGTCGGGCAGCAGCGAGCCCTTGTCGTCGCGCACGCGCACGCCATTCATCCACTGACCGGCCTCGACGCGGCCATCGGCCTGGATCAGCCGGCCGCTACCCTGGTAGACGTCGTTGGCGAAGCCGCCAATGTACTGGCTGCCGTCGGCCAGGTGCAGATGGCCCTTGCCTGAGAAGCGCCAGTCCTGGAAGCCGCCCTTGTAGTGGCTGCCGTCGCTGCCCAGCAACTCGCCCTGGCCGCTGAGCGCGCCATCCTTGAAGTCGCCGATCCACACGTCGCCGTCGGCGTTTTCGTAGCGGCCGCGGCCTTCGAGGCGGTTTTCCTTGAATTCGCCGATGTACTGCTCGCCTTCGACGCTGTCGAAGGTGCCGGCACCTTCGAGTTGACCATTGATGAAGTGGCCGCTGAACTGGTTGCCGCTGGCATCGCTGCGCACTCCGGCGCCATTGGGCTTGCCTTTGGCGAACAGGCCTTGGTAGCGGCTGCCGTCAGCCAGTTCGAGCTGGCCGGCGCCGTCGTACTGGTCATCCTTGAACTGGCCGCGGTAGGTCTGGTCGTGCTGCTTGAGGGTGCCTTCGCCGTCGCGCCGGCCATGCTTGAAGGTGCCGGCATAGTGGCTGCCAGGGGTCGTCAGGTCGCCCAGGCCTTCGAACAGCCCGGCGGCGAATTGGCCGCGATAGACCTCGCCATTGCTGCCGTGCCATTCACCCTGGCCATGCCACTGACCGTCCTTGAACGTGCCCGCATACCAGCTGCCGTTGGGATAGTCGATGCGGCCTTCGCCCTGCAGCAGACCATTGACCACCTCACCCCGGTAGCGCCCGCCGTCGGGCAGGCGCGCGTCCGGCGGCGACAGCGGTTCGCCTTCGCCACAGGCAGCGAGCAGCAGGATCAGGGTCAGGGGCAGCAGCGGGCGCATGGCGTAATCCGAGCACAAAGGTGCGCCGAGTATGCCGCAGAATCAGGGCGTGAGACAGCTGTGGCCGGGGCCGCCGAACGGCCCCGGCGCTGCCTCAGACGAAGCAGAGCGACAGTGGCTCGGCGATGTAGGCCGGTTTTTCCTGGCCTTCGATCTCGAGGGTGACGGTGGCCTTGAGCAGCCACTGGCCGGGCTTCTTCTCGGTCGCGTCGGTGAGGTCCACCTTCAGGCGCACGCGGCTGTCGACTTTCACCGGCTGGATGAAGCGCACGCTGTCCAGCCCGTAGTTGACCACCATCTTCAAGCCCTCGGGCAGCACGAGGATGTCTTCCATCAGCTTGGGAATCAGCGACAGGCTGAGGAAGCCGTGGGCGATGGTGGAGCCGAAGGGGGTCTTGGCGGCTTTCTCCGGATCGACATGAATGAACTGGAAATCGCCGGTGGCCTCGGCGAACAGGTTGATGCGCTGCTGATCGATCTTCAGCCATTCGGAACGTCCCAGTTCCTTTCCAACGTACTGCGAAAGCTCTGCAACAGGTACATAGGGCATCGCGACTCTCCAGGTTGTCTTTTGGTACGAAGGTGCAAGATCACCACGGTGCACCGTTGCGGTCAAGTTCTTCCCTTTTCGGCGAATATCGCCTTATACAGGCAGGACGCGTGCTTATAATGGCGCCCGATGCCCCAAGGAGATGCTTATGCTGTTGCGTGGATTGACCTGGCTGGTGGTGTTCCAGTTGCTGGGCACGGCGATCAATCACCTGGTACTGCCCATGTTGCCGGGCCCGATCATCGGCCTGCTGTTGCTGCTGGCCTGCCTGATGATCCGCGGCGAAGTTGGCAAACCGCTCAACGAGGCCGCCAGCAGCCTGCTGCGTTACCTGCCGTTGCTGCTGGTGCCGCCAGCCGTCGGCGTGATGGTCTATGCCCGCGACATCGCCGCCGACTTCTGGGCCATTGCCGGTGCGCTGGTGATCTCCTGCCTGGTCACCCTGGTGTTCGTCGGCGTACTGATGCAGAAGCTGATCCATCGCCACGGCAAGCACGAGGAACAGTCATGAGCCTCGACTGGCAGGGTGCATTGCAAGCCGTCATTCACCACCCATTGTTCGGGATTGGTATCACGCTTGGGGTTTACCAACTGGTGCTCGCCGGCTACGAGCGCACCCGTTGGATCTTCCTGCAACCGGTGTTGGTGTCGATGCTGGTTCTGATCGGTGTGCTGCTGGCGTGTGGCATCGACTACAGCGAATACAAGCGCAGCACCGAAATCCTCAATATTCTCCTCGGGCCGGCCACCGTGGCCCTGGCGGTCCCGCTCTATCTCAACCTGAGGCGTATCCGCCAACTGTTCTGGCCGATCTTTACTACGCTGGTAATCGGGGGAGTGTTCGCCACCCTGGCCTGCGTGACGCTGGGCTGGTGGTTCGGCGCCGAACACATGATCCTGATGACCATGGCGCCCAAGTCGGTGACCTCGCCCATCGCCATGCTGGTGGCCGAGCAGATCGGTGGCGTAGCGGCACTGGCGGCGGTATTCGTGCTGATCACCGGGGTGATCGGCGCCATCTTCGGCCCGGCGCTGCTGACGCGCTGTGGTGTGCTCAGCCCCGAGGCGCGGGGTATGGCCCTGGGCGTCACCGCGCACGCGGTGGGCACCTCGGCGGCCTTGCAGGAAAGTGATGAATGCGGCGCTTTCGCCGCGCTGGCGATGAGCCTGATGGGCGTGGCCACGGCGGTGTTCCTGCCGCTGGCAGTCAGTCTGGTGGCTTGAGGAGTCGAGATGACGTTACCGCTGTTCCCCCTCAATACCGTGCTGTTTCCCGGCTGCTTGCTCGACTTGCAGATCTTCGAGGCGCGTTACCTGGACATGATCGGCCGCTGCATGAAGCAGGGCGAAGGTTTCGGGGTGGTGTGCATTCTCGAGGGCGATCAGGTGGGGAAGGCTCCGGCAGGCATCGCTGAGTTCGGCTGCGAGGCGCTGATCCGCGACTTCGTGCAGCAGGACAACGGCCTGCTGGGCATCCGTGTCGAAGGTGTGCGGCGTTTCAGGGTGGAACAGACCGATGTGCTCAAGGACCAGTTGATGGTCGGCGAGGTGCAGTGGCTGGTCGATCAGGCGGACAGCCCGCTGGGCGAGCAGGACGATGACCTGCTGGCGCTGCTGGTGGCCCTGGGCGAGCACCCGATGGTCGAGGCGCTGGACATGCCGCGCGAGGTGGACGGGCGCCAGTCGCTGGCCAACCAACTGGCGTACCTGCTGCCGTTCATGGAAGAGGACAAGATCGACCTGCTGGCGATCGACTCGCCAGTTCAGCGGCTGGAGGCGATCCAGACGCTGCTGGAACGGATCCAGGGCGAGTTGTTTGCCTGAGGTCGCGGGGGCAACTCCAACTCCCGCGCATCGCTTCAATACTGATAACGCAGCAACGCCTTGGGCAGCGAATGCATGGCGAAGAACGCCAGCAGCGCGATACACGCCGGCAAGATCAGCCACCACACTTTTTGCGGCAGTGCTCTCAGTGGCTCGCGATACTGCACCAGCGTCAGGCTGGCTGCACACACGCAGCACGCCAGCAGGGCGCCGGCCAGGATGTCGGTCGGCCAGTGTGCGCCCAGGTACACCCGTGACAGGGCGATCGACAGCGCTGGCAGCACTCCCAATAGCACCCAGGTCAGGCGCATGCGCGGCGGCTGGCCACGACCGGCCAACACCGCCAGTACCAGGAAGAACGCAAAGGATGCCGAGCTGTGCCCGCTGGGCATGCTGTAGCTGGTCAGCGGATCGACCAGCACTTCCGGGCGTGCCCGAGCGAACAGCCATTTCAGCGAGCCGTTGCACAGCGCGGTACCGATCAATGCGCCGCCGGCGAACAGCGCATGGCGCCATTGCCGTGCCAGTAGCAGGAGGCCGGTCAGCAGGCCACCGAGGAAGAACTGGGTCTTGAAGTCGCCCAGGCGGGTGACGATGACCACGGCACCGTCGATGGCCTTGCTGCGATGCTCCTGCACAAGGGTCATCACGCCCTGGTCGAATTCGTGCAGGTAGGGCCAGCCGAGGAATACGCCCGCCAGGGCCACCAGGCTCAAGCCTGCGATCAGGCGGGTGCCGTGGCGCTGGTCGCGAATGCTGGCGTTGAAACTCAGGCCTACCAGCACGGCCAGACCACCGGCGATGATCCCTGCGTCCAGCCAGAACCCTTCAGGCAGGGGCAGACGCATCGCTGCGCCCGTGGCCCAGCCGGGCAGCAGGTAGGCCACCGACCAGCCGGCACCGGCCACCAGGCTCACGGCGATGAAGCGCGGCAATGGCATGTCGAACATGCCGGCGACCATCGGCAGCATCGGCCGCAGCGGGCCGATGAAGCGGCCCACCAGCAGGCTGGCGATACCGTAGCGCTGGAAGTAGGTTTCGGCGCTGCCGATCCATTCGGGGTGGTGGCGCAGCAGCGGCAGGCGTCGGATGTTCTGATGGAAATACTTGCCGATGGCGTACGACATGGCGTCACCGAGCATGCCGCCGAGAAAACCCAGCAGCAGCGTCTCGCCCAGGCTGAAGGTGCCGCTGCCGGCCAGCACCGCCACAGCGAACAGCAGCACCGTACCGGGCACGATGATGCCAGCGATGGCCAGGCACTCGATGCAGGCGATCAGGAAAATGGCCAGGCCAAGCCACTGCGGGTTGGCGCTGAGCCAGCTGGTCAGGCTGTCGAGCCATTGGCTCATGGTGTCAGTTTCCTTGTTCCAGAATGAAGAAATCCCGTCCTTCGACCTGGCCCCGACGCAGCGGGTTCCGGGTGCAGAAACGGGCGAATTCGGCGTCCACGAAGCGGTACGGCAGGTGCTCGTCGCGGCCGTGGGGGATGCCCAGGCGGGTGGTCTGGATCACGCGCGGCACGCTGACTGCGCAATCTTCGACATAGAGCCGCTGCGGGTCGAAACGGCGGGCGTCCCAGTCCGGCACCTTCAGGCCCAGGGCGCGGCACAGCAGGGTCTGGCCGGCGCACAGGCGCTCTGCCGGGCGCAGGTTACCGCTGGCATCCGGGTTGTTCAGCTGCATCTGCGCCAGGCTGTTGTCATCGGAGAGGGCGTCGACCCAGGGATAGGCCGACTTGATCAGCACGGCGTTGCCCGGCCCGTGGGCGCTGAAGTTCAATGAGTCGCCGCCGCGGGCGTAATACATGTAGATGTGCCCGCCGTCGAGGAACAGCGCCTTGCGCTTTTCCGTATAGCCGAGCGAGGCGTGGCTGCCTTTGTCGGTAAGGTAGTAGGCCTCGGTCTCGATGATGCGAGCGGCCAGCCACAGGTCGCCGTGGCGGTGGCGGATGACCTTGCCCAGTAGCGCGCGGGCGAGGGTCTGGGCGTCGCGGTCGAAGAAGCTGTCGGGCAGGGCAAGGGCCGGGCAGGGGGCGGGCATATTCGCGGTTCGTGGTGGTGAGGGCAGGGATGATAGCAATGAACGGCTTAATCGAGGCTGAACCATGTTGTAACCGGGTGGATCTTCCCCGGGGGGGCGCCCGCTTCTGCCCAGGCCACGCCACTCCTGGCAGGAGCGGGCTTGCCCGCGAAAGAGTCGACGCCATAAACGGCCAGTTCCGATACTGGTAGTTACATCTTTCCTACATATTTCCGCTGCCATCTTCTACCATCCGCCACCCGCCGCTGGGCGTACCCGAGCGCGGCAGTTATAATCAGCCGATTTCCCCTTCGCCAAGACACCGAACCCATGACCGAGTCCGTTCTTGACTACATGACCCGCCTGGGTCGCGCCGCCCGTGAGGCCTCGCGGGTGATCGGCCGCGCCAGCACTGCGCAGAAGAATCGCGCCCTGCAGGCCGCCGCCGACGCGCTCGACGCAGGCCGCGCCGAGCTGACCGCAGCCAACGAACAGGACCTCGCCGCAGGCCGTGCCAATGGCCTTGAGCCAGCGCTGCTGGACCGTCTGGCGCTCACACCGGCGCGTATCGACGGTATGATCACCGGCCTGCGCCAGGTCGCTGCGCTGCCGGATCCGGTCGGTGCGATCCGCGACATGAGCTACCGTCCGTCGGGCATTCAGGTCGGCAAGATGCGCGTCCCCCTCGGTGTGATCGGCATCATCTACGAGTCGCGTCCGAACGTCACCATCGACGCCGCCAGCCTGTGCCTGAAGTCCGGCAACGCCACCATCCTGCGTGGCGGCTCGGAGGCCATCCACTCCAATCGCGCCATCGCTGCCTGCATCCAGCGCGGCCTGGCCGAGGCCGACCTGCCGCCAGCCGTGGTGCAGGTGGTCGAAACCACCGACCGCGAAGCCGTCGGTGCGCTGATCAGCATGCCCGAGTTCGTCGATGTCATCGTTCCGCGTGGTGGCCGTGGCCTGATCGAACGCATCAGCCGCGATGCTCGCGTGCCGGTGATCAAGCACCTGGACGGCATCTGTCACATTTATGTCGATGCGCACGCCGACCTGGAGAAGGCCGCGCGCATTGCCTTCAACGCCAAGACCTACCGCTACGGCATCTGTGGCGCCATGGAGACGCTGCTGGTCGATGCCAGCGTGGCCCAGGCGTTCTTGCCAGACATGGCCCGCCGCTTCGAAGAGAAGGGCGTCGAGCTGCGTGGCTGCGAGCGTACCCAGGCGATCATCGCCGCCAAGCCGGCCACCGAGGACGACTGGCACACCGAGTACCTGGATGCGATCTTGTCGATCCGCATCGTCGATGGCCTGGATCCGGCCATCGAGCACATCAATCACTATGGCTCGCACCACACCGACTCGATCGCCACCGAGCACCAGGGTAATGCCCGGCGCTTCATGGCCGAGGTCGATTCGGCGTCGGTCATGCTCAACACCCCGACCTGCTTTGCCGATGGCTTCGAGTATGGTCTGGGCGCGGAGATCGGCATTTCCACCGACAAGCTGCACGCCCGCGGTCCGGTCGGCCTGGAAGGGCTGACCTGCGAAAAATACGTGGTGATCGGCGACGGTCAGTTGCGCGGGTCCTGCTGAGTTGAGCAAGACCCCGGCAGTCCGGCGTATCGGCATTCTCGGCGGCACCTTCGACCCGGTGCACATCGGCCACCTGCGCAGCGCGCTGGAAGTGGCCGAGTTCATGGGGTTGGACGAGTTGCGCCTGCTGCCCAACGCCCGGCCGCCGCACCGCGACACACCGCAGGTGGCCGCCACCGACCGGCTGGCCATGGTGCGCAGTGCGGTACAAGGGGTCGAGGGCTTGAGCGTGGATGCCCGGGAGCTGGCGCGCGACAAACCGTCGTACACCATCGACACCCTGGAGTCGATCCGCAGCGAACTGAACACGCACGACCAGCTCTACCTGGTGCTGGGCTGGGATGCCTTCTGTGGTCTCCCGGGCTGGCACCGCTGGGAAGAGCTGCTGCAACACTGTCACATCCTGGTGCTGCAACGCCCGGATGCCGATGTCGAACCCCCCGACGAGCTGCGCAACCTTCTGGCTGCGCGCTCGCAGAGCGATCCCACCGCCATGTCCGGCCCGGCGGGGAACATTTCGTTCGTCTGGCAGACGCCGCTTGCGGTGTCCGCCACACAGATCCGGCAGCTGCTGGCCAGCGGCAAGTCGGTTCGGTTCCTGGTGCCGGACGCAGTACTGGCCTACATCGAGGCGCACGGTCTGTACCGTGTGTCCAACTGAGGGCGCTGCAGGGCGCCTCATTACAACGAGTTGAACGAGTTTTATATGACCAAGCAGAAAATCAATGGCGAAGAACTGGTCGAACTGACCAAGGCCGCGCTGGAAGACGTCAAGGCCCAGGATATCCAGGTCATCGACGTGCGCGACAAGCACAGCCTCACCGACTACATGATCATTGCCACCGGTACCTCCAACCGCCAGATCAACGCGATGCTGGAAAAGGTCCGTGAGGCCGTCAAGGCCAAGGGCGCGCAGCCGCTGGGCGAGGAAGGCAAGGGCGACAGCGACTGGGTGCTGCTGGACCTGAACGACGTCATCGTGCACATGATGACCGCCGCCGCCCGTCAGTTCTACGACCTGGAGCGCCTGTGGCTGGGCGCCGAGCAGAGCCGTGCTGCTGATGCCAAGCACCACAGCCCGGAAAACGCCAGCGACTACTTCACCGACAAACTCAAGGATCGGGAATAAGGAAGCGTCGTGCGTCTGCGTCTGATCGCGGTCGGCTCGCGCATGCCGAAGTGGGTCGAGGAAGGCTGGCACGAATACGCCAAGCGCCTCCCCGCCGAGCTGTCGTTGGAGCTGGTTGAAATTCCGCTGAATACCCGTGGCAAGAACGCCGACGTTGCCCGCCTGATCCGTCAGGAGGGCGAGGCGATGCTGGCCAAGGTCCAGCCCGGTGAACGGATCGTCACGCTCGAAGTCCATGGCAAGCCGTGGAGCACCGAGCAGCTGGCGACCGAGCTGGATCGCTGGCGCCTGGATGCGCGTACGGTCAACCTGATGGTGGGCGGCCCGGAAGGGCTGGCGCCGGAAGTCTGCGCCCGCGCCGAACAGCGCTGGTCGCTGTCGCCGCTGACCCTGCCGCACCCGTTGGTGCGGATACTCATCGGTGAACAGATCTATCGCGCCTGGACCGTGTTGTCCGGGCACCCTTACCACAAATGACTTCGTAAGCCTGTCCGATGCCGCAGCAGATCCGCCTCAAGGACCACGAGAAAGACGCACGCCTGGTGCGCAACCGCGTCGTGGTCGGCGCGGTGGCGATCATGCTGCTCGTGTCCGTGCTGATCGCGCGCCTGTATTACCTGCAGATCATCCAGTACGACTACCACTCGACGCTGTCGGAGAACAATCGGGTGCATGTGCAGCCGATTCCGCCGACCCGTGGGCTGATCTTCGACCGCAACGGGGTGATCGTTGCCGATAACCGGCCAAGCTTCAGCCTGACCATGACCCGCGAACGGGCAGGCAAGTGGCAGGAGGTGCTGGATACCATCATCGAGGTGCTCGAACTGAGCGAAGATGATCGTGCCCTGTTCGAGCGCCGCATGAAGCAGGGGCGTCGGCCGTTCGAGCCGGTGCCGATCCTGTTCGAACTGAGCGAGGAGCAGATCGCCCGCGTCGCGGTGAACCAGTTCCGTCTCCCCGGCGTTGAGGTGGCGGCGCAACTGGTGCGGCATTATCCACAAGGGGCGCATTTCGCCCATTCGGTGGGCTATGTCGGGCGGATCAACGAGAAGGAGCTCAAGTCCCTCGATCCGGTGAACTACAGCGGCACCCATCATATCGGCAAGACCGGTATCGAGCGCTTCTACGAGGACGACCTGCACGGCCAGGTTGGCTATGAGGAGGTCGAGACCAACGCTCGCGGCCGTGTATTGCGGGTGCTCAAGCGCACCGACCCGATTCCTGGCAAGGATATTGTCCTGAGCCTGGACATCAAGCTGCAGGAGGCCGCCGAAGAGGCGTTGGCCGGGCGCCGTGGTGCGATCGTCGCCCTCGATCCGCGCACCGGCGAGGTCTTGGCGATGGTCAGCCAGCCGAGCTTCGACCCCAACCTGTTCGTCACCGGCATCAGCTTCAAGGCCTATGCCGAGCTGCGCGATTCGATCGACCGCCCGCTATTCAACCGCGTGCTGCGCGGCCTGTACCCGCCGGGCTCGACCATCAAGCCGGCAGTGGCCATCGCCGGCCTGGACAGCGGCGTGGTCAATGCCAGCAGCCGGGTGTTCGATCCGGGCTATTACCAACTGCCCAACTATGACCACAAGTACCGCAACTGGAACCGTACCGGCGATGGCTGGGTGGATCTGGATGTGGCGATCATGCGCTCGAACGACACCTACTTCTACGATCTTGCACACAAGATGGGGATTGATCGGTTGTCGGCCTACATGAACAAGTTCGGTATCGGCCAAAAAGTCTCGCTGGACATGTTCGAGGAGTCGCCCGGGTTGATGCCATCACGTGAGTGGAAGCGCGCCACCCGCCGCCAGGCCTGGTTCCCTGGCGAAACGCTGATTCTGGGCATTGGCCAGGGCTACATGCAGGCAACGCCCCTGCAACTGGCCCAGGCCACCGCGCTGATCGCCAACAAGGGCAAGTGGAACCGTCCGCACCTGGCCAAGACCATCGAGGGCAAGCAGCCGGTGGATGAGAATCCGATGGAAGACATCGTGCTGCGCGACAAGAACGACTGGGCCCGGGTCACCCATGGCATGGAGCAGGTGATGCACGGCGCGCGCGGTACAGCGCGCAAGGCCGCGCTCGGGTCGCAATACCGCATCGCCGGCAAGAGCGGTACCGCGCAGGTGGTGGCGATCAAGCAGGGCGAGAAGTACGACCGCAACAAACTCCAGGAGCGTCACCGCGACCACGCGCTGTTCGTCGCCTTCGCACCCGCCGAAGATCCGAAGATCGTGGTCTCGGTAATGGTCGAGAACGGCGAGTCCGGCTCCGGCGTCGCCGCCCCCGTGGTGCGCCAGGTCATGGACGCCTGGTTGCTCGACGAAAACGGCCGGCTCAAGCCCGAATTTGGCACTGCCACTGCCACTGTCGCCCAGGAAACGGCCCCGTGAAGAACAATTTCGATCGCATGCTTTCCAGCGAGGACGTGATGCGCAGGCGCGCCAGCTTCCTGCAGCGCATCCATGTCGACGGTCCACTGCTGCTCATTCTGCTGACGCTCGCCGCCGGCAGCCTGTTCGTCCTCTATTCGGCCAGCGGCAAGAACTGGGACCTGCTGATGAAGCAGGCCAGTTCCTTCGGCATCGGCCTGGTTTCGATGTTCATCATCGCCCAGCTCGAGCCGCGCTTCATGGCGCGCTGGGTGCCGTTGGCCTACGTGGCGGGGGTGCTGTTGCTGGTGGTGGTGGACGTGATGGGCCACAACGCCATGGGCGCCACGCGCTGGATCAACATTCCCGGGGTGATTCGCTTCCAGCCCTCGGAGTTCATGAAGATCATCATGCCGGCGACCATCGCCTGGTACCTGTCCAAGCGCACCCTGCCGCCCCATCTGAAACACGTGGCAATCAGCCTGGTGTTGATCGGTGTGCCGTTCATCCTTATCGTCCGACAACCTGACCTTGGCACGGCTTTGCTGATCCTTGCCTCCGGCGCGTTCGTGCTGTTCATGGGCGGCTTGCGCTGGCGCTGGATCATCAGCGTGGTGACGGCGGCCGTACCGGTGGCTGTGGCGATGTGGTTCTTCGTGATGCATGACTATCAGAAGCAACGGGTCCTGACCTTCCTCGACCCCGAGAGCGATCCGCTGGGCACTGGCTGGAACATCATCCAGTCCAAGGCCGCGATCGGTTCGGGCGGCGTGTTCGGCAAGGGCTGGCTGCTGGGCACCCAGTCGCACCTGGACTTTCTGCCCGAAAGCCACACCGACTTCATCATTGCCGTACTGGGTGAGGAATTCGGCCTGGTAGGCATCTGTCTGCTGCTGATCATCTACCTGTTGCTGATCGGTCGCGGCCTGGTCATCACCGCGCAGGCTCAGACCCTGTTCGGCAAGTTGCTGGCCGGCAGCCTGACGATGACCTTCTTTGTTTATGTATTCGTCAACATCGGTATGGTGAGTGGCCTGCTGCCCGTGGTGGGTGTGCCGTTGCCCTTTATCAGCTATGGCGGAACTTCGTTGGTGACGCTGCTGTCAGCGTTTGGCGTTTTGATGTCGATCCACACGCACCGCAAATGGATCGCACAGGTTTGAAAAAGGTGAAGAATTTCATGCAAGCAGTGCGTGGCTGGGCTGCCCGTTGTATGCCGTGGATCGGCGCGATGGGGCTGCTCGGCGCTGTCCAGCAGGCCAATGCCGGCGACTATGACGGCTCGCCCAAGGTGGCCGAATTCGTTGGCGAAATGACCCGCGACTACGGCTTTGCCGGCGAGCAACTGATGGGTGTATTCCGCGAGGTGCAGCGCAAGCAGGCGATCCTCGACGCGATCTCGCGTCCGGCCGAGCGGGTCAAGCCCTGGAAGGACTACCGCCCGATGTTCATCACCGATGCGCGCATCGCCCGCGGTGTCGACTTCTGGCGCCAGCACGAAGCCGTGCTGGCCCGCGCCGAGCAGGAATACGGCGTCCCTGCCCAGTACATCGTCGCGATCATTGGCGTGGAAACCTTCTTTGGCCGCAATACCGGCAACTACCGGGTCATCGATGCCTTGTCGACGCTGGGCTTCGACTACCCGCCGCGCGCCGAATTCTTCCGCAAGGAGCTGCGAGAGTTCCTCCTGCTGGCGCGCGAGGAGCAACTCGACCCACTCACGCTCAAGGGGTCCTATGCTGGCGCCATGGGCCTGCCGCAGTTCATGCCGAGCAGTTTTCGCAATTACGCCGTGGATTTCGACGGCGACGGCCACATCAATATCTGGAACAACCCGGATGATGCCATCGGTAGTGTGGCCAGCTATTTCAAGCGCCACGGCTGGGTCGCCGGGCAGCCCGTGGTCAGCCGGGCCCAGGTCAGTGGCGCGCGTGTCGACGAGGGCCTGACCGCTGGCATCGAGCCTGTGAAGACGGTCGGGGAGTTGCGAGCGCTGGGCTGGTCGAGTCATGATGCGCTGCGCGATGATCTGCCGGTCACGGCGTTCCGGCTCGAAGGCGACAACGGCCCCGAATACTGGATGGGC
Source organism: Pseudomonas sp. S44 (assembly GCF_016624805.1). Lineage (NCBI taxonomy): Bacteria > Pseudomonadati > Pseudomonadota > Gammaproteobacteria > Pseudomonadales > Pseudomonadaceae > Pseudomonas > Pseudomonas sp. S44. The sequence continues at coordinate 73,519 of NZ_JACVTY010000026.1, read as the reverse complement.
CTGAAGAACTTCTACGCGATCACGCGTTACAACCGCAGCGTGATGTATGCCATGGCGGTGCATCAGCTCTCGCAACAGCTGGTCCAGGCACGGGGCGTCAAGTAATGCGCGAATTGTTCAAAGCCAATACCTTCAAGTTGCTGACTTGCGCCGCCATCGGCGTATTGCTGGTCAGCTGTTCTTCCAGCCGTCCGACCTCCCAGGGGGGCGGCAACACCGTTCGCTCGCAGCCGGGCCTGGACATCAACCGTGCCCACAAGGACGGTGCACCCTGGTGGGACGTGGACGTCAACAAGATTCCCGACGCTACCCCGACCGTGCACACCGGCAACTACAAGGCCAACCCGTACACCGTGCTGGGCAAAACCTATTACCCGATGCAGGACTCGCGCAACTACCGCGCCGAGGGCACGGCGTCGTGGTACGGCACCAAGTTCCACGGGCAGAACACCGCCAACGGTGAGCTTTACGACCTCTACGGCATGAGCGCGGCGCACAAGACCCTGCCGCTGCCGGCCTATGTGCGGGTGACCAACCTGGCCAACGGCCGCAGCGTGATCCTGCGGGTCAACGACCGCGGGCCATTCTATTCGGATCGCATCATCGACTTGTCGTACGCCGCGGCGAAGAAGCTCGGTTACGCCGAAATCGGCACCGCCCATGTGCGCGTCGAAGGCATCGACCCGCAGCAGTGGTGGGCGCAGAAGGGCCAGCAGCCGCCATTGATGCTCAAGGAGCCGCAGGTCGCCCAGGCGCAGCCGATCCCCGCCAGCACCGGGCGTGTCGAACAATGGACCCCGCCGCCGCAGCAGCACGCTGCTCCCGTGGTGCCGGTGCAGGTGGCCGGCAACAACGTACCGGGCAACAGCGGCGGCAGCTTCCTTCAGGTCGGCGCCTTCGCCAACCCGGACGCCGCCGAGCTGTTGCGTTCGAAGTTGAGCACCATGGTCAGTGCGCCGGTGTTCATCAGTTCCATCGTGCGCAACCAGCAAACGCTGCACCGGGTACGTTTGGGGCCGATCAGCAGCCAGGGTGAAATCCAGCAGGCGCAGGACAGCATTCGCCTGGCGAACCTGGGGCAGGCCAAGCTGGTCACAGCAGACTGAAAGCGCAGTACCTTCCGGCGCGGGTTTGCCCGTGAGCAAGACGATGCCGACCTGTCGGTTTGTTCATGAATTGCCAGGTCCGGCCATGTACAATGGCGGTTTTGCCCCTTGGGGCATGGGCTGTCCGCCAGCCCCGAAGCAGACTGAAACGCCGTGGTCTCCCCACGGAACATCAGACCATTAGCGATTTACGAGAGACGGATGAACATCACCAACCTTGCCAAACGACTTTGCCTGCCCGTACTGCTGCTGATCGTGCCCGCTGCCTTTGCAGCCGAGCAGATGATGCCAGCACCTCCGCAGTTGGCAGCCAAGTCCTATGTACTCATGGATGCGTCCAGCGGCAACGTGCTGGTCGAGAACAACGGTGACGAGCGCCTGCCGCCAGCCAGCCTGACCAAGCTGATGACCGCCTACATCGCCACCCTCGACATCCGTCGTGGCCAGATCGGCGAGAACGACCCGGTGACTGTCAGCGAGAACGCCTGGCGTACCGGCGGTTCGCGCATGTTCATCAAGGTCGGCAGCCAGGTGACCGTCAGCGATCTGCTGCACGGCATCATCATCCAGTCGGGCAACGATGCCTCGGTAGCCCTTTCCGAGCACATCGCCGGCAGTGAAGACGCCTTCGCCGACATGATGAACAAGACTGCCGCCGACCTGGGCATGTCCAATTCGCACTTCATGAACCCGACCGGCCTGCCGAACCCTGAGCACTATTCCTCGGCCCACGACATGGCCCTGCTGGCGCGTGCGATCATCAACGAAGATCCCGCGCACTACGCGATCTACTCGCAGAAAGAGTTCTACTGGAACAACATCAAGCAGCCTAACCGCAACCTGCTGCTGTGGCGCGACAAGACCGTCGACGGTCTGAAGACCGGCCACACCGAGGAAGCCGGCTACTGCATGGTGGCCTCGGCCGTTCGCGATGGCCAGCGTCTGATCGCGGTGGTGTTCGGCACCAACAGCGAGCAGGCCCGTGCCGCCGAAACGCAGAAGCTGCTGACCTACGGTTTCCGCTTCTTCGAAACCCAGACCTTCTACCAGAAGGGTACCGAGCTGACTCAGGCGCCGGTCTGGAAGGGCGCCACCGCTCAAGTCAAGGCGGGTCTGGCCAACGACCTGACCATGACCATGCCTAAAGGCCAATTGAAACGCCTCCAGGCTTCGATGACCATGAACCCGCAGCTGACCGCTCCGATCGCCAAAGGTGACGTGATCGGTAAAGTGGAAGTCAAACTGGACGAGAAAGTGGTGCACAGCGCCGACCTGATCGCCCTGGATGGCGTCGAGGAAGGTGGTTTCTTCCGCCGTATGTGGGATAGCATCCGCCTGTTCTTCTACGGTTTGTTCAACTGATACGTGACCGGCCATGCCCCCGCGCAACCGCTCGGGGGCATTGTTGTTGCCACGCCTTACGAGGGCGTACGCGCCATGAGCGAAGCTGACGTCAAGTCGCACAAAATCGAGTTCCCCTGCGCCGATTACCCGATCAAGGTCATCGGCGATACCGTTGTCGGCTTCAAGGACATGGTCATCGAGGTCCTGAGCAAGCACGCCAAGGTCGACCTGTCCACCCTGGCCGAGCGCCAGAGCAAGGAAGGCAAGTACACCACGGTACAGCTGCACATCGTCGCCGAGAGCGAGAACCAGCTGCACGACATCAACAGTGCCCTGCGTGCCACCGGCATCGTGAAAATGGTACTGTGATGCCCGCGTCCCTCGGTTTTCGCGATCTTGGCCTGCAGCCCTATGAACCGGTGCTGGAAGCCATGCGTCGCTTTACCGAGCAGCGCGGCCCGGACAGCCAGGACGAAGTCTGGCTGGTCGAGCATCCCGCGGTCTTCACCCAGGGCCAGGCCGGCAAGGCCGAGCATCTGCTGATACCGGGCGATATCCCGGTGGTGCAGACCGACCGCGGCGGTCAGGTCACCTACCACGGCCCCGGCCAGTTGGTCGCCTACCTGCTGCTGGACGTGCGTCGCCTGGGTTTTGGCGTGCGCGAGCTGGTCAGCCGTATCGAGCGTACGCTCATCGAACTGCTCGCCAGCTACGGCGTGCAGGCGCTGGCCAAGCCCGACGCCCCTGGCGTCTATGTCGATGGCGCGAAGATCGCGTCACTTGGCCTTCGAATCCGCAACGGCCGTTCGTTCCACGGCCTTGCCCTGAACGTGGACATGGACCTTGCGCCATTCCGCCGAATCAACCCCTGCGGGTATGCGGGGCTGGCCATGATCCAGCTGCGCGACCTGGCAGGCCCGATCGAACTTGACGAGGTCAGGACAAGGCTGCGTGGACAGCTGGTCAGGCACCTCGACTATGCTGAGCAGACGACCCTCACGGGCGGAATCGACTGATTATGACAACTGTGCAAGAAGCCGTGCCGAACCTGATCGCGACGCAAGACGTCACCCCACGCCCTGCCCCCAAGAAAGTGGAAGCCGGGGTCAAGCTGCGTGGCGCCGATAAGGTCGCGCGCATCCCGGTGAAAATCATCCCCACCGACGAACTGCCGAAGAAACCCGACTGGATCCGCGTGCGCATCCCGGTTTCGCCGGAAGTCGACCGCATCAAGCAACTGCTGCGCAAGCACAAGCTGCATAGCGTCTGCGAAGAGGCATCCTGCCCTAACCTGGGCGAGTGCTTCTCCGGTGGCACCGCGACTTTCATGATCATGGGCGATATCTGCACCCGTCGCTGCCCGTTCTGCGACGTTGGCCATGGTCGTCCGAAGCCGCTGGACCTCGATGAGCCGAAGAACCTGGCGGTCGCCATTGCCGATTTGCGCCTGAAGTACGTGGTGATCACCTCGGTAGACCGCGACGACCTGCGTGATGGTGGTGCCCAGCACTTTGCCGATTGCATCCGCGAAATCCGCGCCCTGTCCCCAGGCGTGCAGTTGGAAACCCTGGTACCGGACTACCGCGGGCGTATGGACGTAGCGCTGGAAATCACCGCGCAAACGCCGCCTGATGTGTTCAACCACAACCTCGAGACCGTGCCGCGTCTGTACAAGGCCGCGCGTCCTGGGTCGGACTACGACTGGTCGCTGGACTTGCTGCAGAAGTTCAAGCAACTGGTGCCGCACGTCCCCACCAAGTCGGGCCTGATGCTCGGCCTGGGCGAGACCGACGAGGAGGTCATCGAGGTGATGCACCGCATGCGCGAGCATGACATCGACATGCTGACCCTCGGCCAGTACCTGCAGCCGTCGCGCAGCCACTTGCCGGTGCAGCGTTTCGTGCACCCCGACACCTTCGCCTGGTTCGCCGAGGAAGGCTACAAGATGGGCTTCAAGAACGTGGCCTCCGGCCCGCTGGTGCGCTCGTCCTACCACGCCGACCAGCAGGCTCACGAAGCCAAGATCAAGCTCTGATCGGGGCTGAGCTGAACATGCCGATGCACGCCGGAAGGCGGCATCGGCATTTTTGTTTTCCGGGGCAGCGCTGCCTATGTGCGTTCTTCATTACCCCCGTTAGAGTGGCCAGCCCTCATATGCAAGGAATCGCACGATGAACTGTCTTGAAACCCCGGTCTTCAGCCTGCCCAGGGCATTGCCCGGCAACGCCTGCTTCGCAATTGTCGCGCCAGCGGGGCCTGCACGGCTGGATGTGGGCAAGGCGCGTCAATGGTTCGAGCAGCGTGGCTTGCGTTGTCGCATCTACCCCGGCGCGCTACAGGCCGACGGCTACCTGGCAGGCAGTGACGAGCAACGCGTGCGTGACCTGCACGACGCCTTCGCTGACCCTCGGATCGACGCGATCCTGTGCATGCGAGGTGGCTATGGCAGCATGCGGCTGCTTGATCGGCTGGATTTCGAGCTGATTCGTCGCCACCCCAAACCCTTGATCGGCTACAGCGACATCACCGCCCTGCACACGGCAATCCAGCGCCATGCCGGGTTGCTCACCTTCCATGGCGGGATGCTCAATGCCGACCTGCTCGGTGCCAAGCTCGAGCCGACCGTCAGTTCGTTGTTCCAGCAATTGCAGGGGCAGCTCGGGCGAGGCGATGTCATCGAGCATCCGGCGGCGTTTGGCCTGACGACCGTGGTCCGTGGTGTCGCCAGCGGGCGGTTGGTGGGTGGCAACCTGTCGATGCTTGGGGCGACTCAAGGCACCTTGGCGCAGATCGATACCCATGGCAGCATCCTGTTCATCGAGGACGTCAACGAGCCCCTGTACCGGGTGGACCGCCTGCTGACCCAGTTGCGTCTGGCTGGCACACTGGAGGGGGTCAAGGGTGTGCTGGTGGGAGATTTTGCGGGGATCACGGTGACGGCGTTGGCGCCATTGCTCAGAGACGTATTCGGGCCGCTTGAGGTGCCGGTACTGGCAGGATGGCGCAGTGGACACTGTGATCCGAATGTCTGCCTGCCGCTGGGGGCGCAGGTGCGGCTGGACAGTGATGCACAGAAGCTTGTGCTGGAGCAGGCGTTGTTCACAGCCTGAAGCTATAGGGGCTGCACAAGCAGCCCCACTATTCTCTAGGGCCGCAGGCTATCGAGCAGCTTGTGCGTCGGATACCCATCAGCCGGCCAGCCTTGGGCCTGCTGAGCATTGCGAATGGCTTTGCGGGTGTTGGCACCGATGATGCCATCGGCGTTACCGGCTTCGTGCCCGCTGGCATTGAGCAGGTTCTGCAGCTCCATGCGCTCGCTGCGGCTCAGTGGCAGGTCGTCCTTCGGCCACGAACCGGCAATGAAACCCCAGCCCGAGAAGCGATCACCCAGCAGGCTTACCGCCAGCGCGTAGGACGAGGAATTGTTGTACTTCAGGATTGCGCGGAAGTTGTCCAGTACCAGGAATGCCGGTCCGCGTGCGCCTGCTGGAAGCAATAGCGCTGCCGAGAGCTGGTTGCTGCCGCTGGGCAGTTGGGTACCGGTCGGCAGTGTCACACCCAGGCTCAACCATTCGCTGACCGACTTGCGTTGGGCGCCGTCTGCCAGCCAGTAATCGAAGTCTGCCGGCACCTGAACCTCGAAACCCCAAGGCTGGCCACGCTTCCAGCCCGAGCTTTGCAGGTAGTGCGCGGTGGAGGCCAGGGCGTCTGCCGTGCTGTTCCAGATGTCGCGGCGGCCATCGCCGTCGAAGTCCACCGCGTGGGTGTTGTAGGTGGTAGGGATGAACTGGGTCTGTCCCATTGCACCGGCCCAGGAGCCGCGCATGGCCTCGGGCTGGATATCGCCGTTCTGCAGAATCTGCAGGGCTGCGATCAATTGGTCCTGAGCGAAGGTCGGGCGGCGGCCCTCATAGGCCAGGGTGGCCAGCGAGCGAATCACCGACTTGTTGCCCTGGAACTGTCCGAAATTGCTCTCCATGCCCCATACGGCAACCAGTACCTGGCGGTCGACGCCATAACGTTGCTCGATACGGCCGAGTAGCTCGGCGTGCTGTTCCAGCAGTTTCTTGCCGTTGCGCACGCGCAGGGGCGACAACGCACCGTCGAGATATTCCCAGACCGGGCGGGAGAATTCAGGCTGGCTGCGATCGGCCTTGATCACGTCCATGTCGGGCGTCACGCCAACGAATGCACGGTCGAAGGTGCTTGGGCTGATACCAGCTTGCAGCGCTTGTTGGCGGAAGCCCGCCTGCCATTGGGCGAAGGTCTGCAACGGTTGGATTTCGCTGCTGGCGTCAGTAGCGGTGCCGGGCAGGGTAACGTTCGGAGCGGGCTGGGCAGGGGCCAGCGGCAGGGCGTCGGCAGCGGTGGGTTTTTCCGCGCAGGCGACGAGCAGGATGAAGCTGGAGGCCGCGATCAGCTGGCGGGTGCGCCAGCGCTGGGAAAGACTGAAGGACATGCACAGATCCAGTTTTGCAGTTCAGGTGCCGACCATATCATGCCTGCGCCTTTTTCAGGCGGCCAGAAAGCAAGAAGCCTCCCAATCTCTCGATTGGAAGGCTTCGCGGCGGTAGCTGCCCTTGCCCTTTTCCGGTCGTTCCTGGCGGCAGCGGAACAGGGGTTGGGCGATGATCGACTTGGCCTTGTTGGGGCCGTGCTTTTTCGGCTTCTTGCTCATGGCGGGTTCCCAGGTTGGATGAACTTGGGGGCCGACTTTATGGCCTAGGCGAACGGGGAGCCAATTGATTGTGTGTATTGACGTTGAGTGACGACCTGTGACACCCCTGTGGGAGCGGGCTCGCCCGCGAACACCGGCGCAGCCGGTGCCACTCACCGCGTTGCCTGGTTCGTGGGCAAGTCGGGGCGCCGAACCGCCGCCCCCACAGTAGTCCCAATTATTCCGAAGGCAGTGCCAGACGCTGCCCGGCCATCAACAGCGACAGCCGCGACAGCCCGGTCCACGGCGAACCCTCGGCCTGGCCTTTGATCTGTGCGTCGATGCGTTGGGCATCCTGCAGCAGTTGCGCCCAACGTTGCGCTGACAGGCGCTGCAGTGCTTTGCTGACCAGAGGACGGCGTTTGTCCCACACTGGCGGGCGCGCCTGGCTGAAGGCCTTGTCCAGCGGTACACCCTGGCTGAACTGCTGGGCCAGCCCCGCCAGCAGGCGCAGCTCGCGGGCCAGCGCCCACAGAATGACCGGCGGCTCGACCCCCTCGCCACGCAGCCCTTCGAGCATGCGCAGGGCATGTCCGGCCTCGCCGTTGAGGATGGCATCGACCAGGCCGAAGACATCGAAGCGGGCGCTGTCGGCGACGGCGGCCTGGACGGTCTCGACGGTGATCTGGTTGCCCTCGGCGAGCAGCTTGAGTTTCTCGATCTCCTGGGCGGCCGCCAGCAGGTTGCCCTCGACCCGTGCGGCGATCAGGTCGACGGCATCGCGCTGTGCCGACAGCCCGGCCTGGGACAGGCGCTGGTTGATCCATTGCGGCAATTGCTGGGCGTCCACCGGCCAGATCTGGATGAACTGGCAGTGTTCGCCTTCGATGATGGCCTTGCCCCACTTGGTCTTCTGCGCGCTACCGTCGAGCTTGGGCAGGCTGACCAGCAGCAGCGTGTCTTCGGCAGGGTTGGCGCAATACTCCATGAGCGCGGCAGCGCCCTTGTCGCCGGGTTTGCCCGACGGCAGGCGTAACTCCAGCAGACGACGTTGGGCGAACAACGACAGGCTGGCACCGGCCAGCAGCAGGCTGCCCCAGTCGAAATTGGCATCGGCGCTGAACACCTGGCGTTCATCGAAGCCCTGCTGGCGCGCGGCGGCGCGAATGGCGTCGGCGGCTTCCTGGCACAGCAGCGGATCGTCGCCACTGACCACATAGACCGGGGCCAGTGTGCCTTGCAGGTGCTTGTTGAGTTGGGCGGGAGAAAGCTTCATGGGATGGGCGGGGCACCAGCGGTGCCCCGTTCAGGCTCAATGGGCCGGGACTTCCAGCGGCGATTGCTGGGGCGTGTTGTCCTGGATGCGCTGGGCCTCTTTCAGGGCTTCGGCTTCGGCGCGGGCACGCTCGTCAGCCTTACGCTGAAGGTGCGCCAGGTGCTCCGGGGTAAGCTGCTGCAGGCGGACCATCATGCCCTGGACCAGGTCGCGACGCATTTCCTGGCGAACCTGAGTGGCTTCCTGGGTGGAGCCGGTGATGTTGTTGCCGTCGTAGACATAGATCTTGCGTACTTCCAGCTTGTCTGCGAGCAGTACTGCATCGTTCTGACCCTGAACCTCGTAGTTCAGCACGGTGGTCAGCTCGTATTCAGCAGAGCGGCTACCGCCGGAGTAGGTCGCCGCGCGCTGGCTGTCCTGCTCGTTGGTCAGTACCAGTTTGTAGGGCGCGCCGGCCTGGACCTTGACGCCACTGTTCTGCAGGGTCTGGCGCAGTTGGGTGACGGTCTCGCCGAAGGCGTTACGTGCACCGAGGTCCAGCTCCTTGAGGGCAATTTCGTTGGTGCCGGTACCGCGCAGCTGGAAACCGCAGGCACTGAGCACGGCGGCCAGGCCTATTACCAGCAGATTGCGTTTGATCATGTTGTTGCTCCCTTGTGGGCCTGTTCCGCCCGCTCCGTGTCTAAAGGGCGGGCGTTGCCATCAGTTGGCGACGATGTTGACCAGCTTGCCCGGTACCACGATGACCTTGCGGATGGTCAGGCCATCGAGGAAGCGCAGGACATTGTCGTTGTTACGGGCGGCGGCTTCGATTTCCTCGCGGCTGGCGGCAGCGGGCATTTCGACCTGGCCACGCAGCTTGCCGTTGACCTGGACCACCAGGGTGATGGTGTCCTGTACCAGCGCGCTTTCGTCGACGACCGGCCAGCCAGCATCGATCACCGCCTGGGTGTGGCCCAGTTCCTTCCACAGTGCGTGAGAGAGGTGCGGGGTGATCGGTGCAAGCAGCAGGGTGACGGCCTCCAGGCCTTCCTGCAGCAGGGCGCGATCCTGTTCGCTGGCTTGCGGGGCCTTTTCCAGGATGTTCATCAGGGTCATCACCTGGGCGATGGCGGTGTTGAACTTGTGGAACTGACCCACGTCGGTGCTGGCTTGCTTGATTGCTGCGTGGATGCCGCGGCGGATGACCTTCTGTGCGTCGTCCAGGGCAGCGATGTCCAGCTTGCCTGGCAGGCCCTGGGCAACATGGCCGTGAGCCAGGCGCCAGACACGGCGCAGGAAGCGGCTCGCGCCTTCGACACCGGAGTCGGACCACTCCAGGCTCATGTCGGGCGGCGAGGCGAACATCATGAACAGACGGCAGGTGTCGGCGCCGTATGCGTCGATCATGGCCTGCGGGTCGACGCCGTTGTTCTTCGACTTCGACATCTTCTCGGTGCCGCCGATTTCCACCGGCAGGCCGTCGGTCTTCAGGCGTGCGCCGATGATCTTCGCCTTGGCATCGCGCTCGACCTCGACGTCGGCCGGGTTGAACCAGTCACGGCCGCCGTTGCTGGCGACGCGGTAGTAGGTTTCGGCGACGACCATGCCTTGGGTCAGCAGGTTCTTGAACGGCTCGTTCGAGGTGACCAGGCCTTCGTCGCGCATCAGCTTGTGGAAGAAGCGTGCGTAAAGCAGGTGCAGGATGGCGTGTTCGATACCGCCGATGTACTGGTCGACCGGCAGCCAGTGGTTGGCCGCTTTCGGGTCGACCAGGCCACCCTCGTAGTTGGGCGAGGCGTAGCGGGCGAAGTACCAGGACGATTCGACGAAGGTGTCCATGGTGTCGGTTTCGCGCTTGGCCGCGGTGCCGCATTTCGGGCAGGTGCACTCATAGAACTCGGGCATGCGCGCCAGTGGCGAGCCAGCGCCGTCCGGCACCACGTTCTCTGGCAGCACGACCGGGAGCTGGTCTTCCGGCACCGGCACGTCGCCGCAGGACGGGCAGTGGATGATCGGGATCGGGCAGCCCCAGTAGCGCTGGCGGCTGATACCCCAGTCGCGCAGGCGGAACTGGGTGCGCGACTTGCCGAGGTCCTTGCGGATCAGCGCGGCTTCGATGGCGTCGAAGGCGCCGGCGAAGTCCAGGCCGTCGAACTCGCCGGAGTTGATCAGTTGGCCGTGCTCGCCATAGGCGGCCAGCCATTCGCTGCCGACTTCGTCGCCAGCGCTGGTGCGCACCACGGCCTTGACCGGCAGGTTGTACTTTTGAGCGAACTCGAAGTCGCGCTCGTCATGGGCCGGAACAGCCATCACCGCGCCATCGCCGTAGTGCATCAGCACGTAGTTGGCGATCCAGACCGGCAGCTTCTCGCCGGTGAGCGGGTGCTCGACCAGCAGCGAGGTGGGCATGCCTTTCTTCTCTTGCGTGGCCATGTCGGCCTCGGCCACGCTGCCGCTCTTGCATTCGTCGATGAATGCTTGCAGCGCCGGGTTGCCCTGGGCGGCCTGGGTGGCCAGCGGGTGCTCGGCGGCGACGGCGACGTAGGTGGCGCCCATCAGAGTGTCGGGGCGCGTGGTGAAGACCTTCAGCGCGCCCTCGTGACCGATGCTCGCCTGGTCGTAGGGGAACTGCACTTCCATGCCACGCGACTTGCCGATCCAGTTGCGCTGCATGGTCTTGACCTGCTCGGGCCAGCCCGGCAGCTCGTCGAGGCTTTCAAGCAGCTCGTCGGCGTAGTCGGTGATGCGGAAGTAGTACATCGGGATCTCGCGCTTCTCGATCAGCGCGCCCGAACGCCAGCCGCGGCCGTCGATGACCTGCTCGTTGGCCAGCACGGTCTGGTCGGCCGGGTCCCAGTTCACGGTCCCGTTCTTGCGATAGATCACGCCTTTTTCGAACAGGCGGGTGAACAGCCACTGCTCCCAGCGGTAGTAGTCCGGCTTGCAGGTGGTGACTTCACGCGACCAGTCGAAGGCCAGACCCAGGCTCTTGAGCTGGGTCTTCATGTATTCGATGTTTTCGTAGGTCCACTTGGCCGGGGCGACGTTGTTCTTCATCGCCGCGTTTTCCGCCGGCATGCCGAAGGCATCCCAGCCCATCGGCTGCAGGACATTCTTGCCCAGCATGCGCTGGTAGCGGGCAATGACGTCGCCGATGGTGTAGTTGCGCACGTGGCCCATGTGTAGCTTGCCGCTCGGGTACGGGAACATCGATAGGCAATAGTAAGTATCCTTGCCTTGCTGTTCGGTGACAGCGAACGATTGTTGCTCGTCCCAGAAGTTCTGGGCGGCGGCTTCTAAATCACGGGGCTGGTATTGTTCGTGCATGGCTACTTTTGCTGAGAGTGAAGAGACCTTGTTTCCAGGCAGCGCAACCTCGCTGCGTCCGGCACTCCGGTGTCGATGAGAGTGAACGGCCTAGCATACATGAGCGTCGCGCGTCGTGGGAAACCCAGAATGCGATTGACGCCGCGCGGGCCGTTTGTCGCAGCGGGCTGCTGCTTTTTTCAGTGCCGCTAAGCTCATCTATGGGGGGAGATATTCTTACCTTCAATGAGGTGAACGGATGGGAGAGTCGCAGCTAACCGCAATCAAACCGGAGCTATACGAACGCCTGATCGACCGACTGGGCCTGGCACTCGAAGTGGCCAGAACCTCGGTGCGACTGCGCGACGAAATGCCAGCAGAATTGGAGCTGCGCGGCCTGAGCCCCGCGGAGTTCCAGGTGATCAAGGCTTATCTGGACACGCTTCCGGAGAGCCGTTTCGCCAGTGCCGGCGCCTACCCTCAGCCGGAGTCGGGCAAGGGCAAGATCGTCTGGCTCAAGGACCGGCAGCGCCCCGCTGCAATGGACAGATCCAGAACGCAACCTTCCCGATAGCCGTTCAGGACACCAGGCCCGCGTCGTTTCGTGACGCTTCTTCGATACACCACTCTGATCGACGCCGGTCGCGCACTTGTTGCCCGGCGTCGATCCTCTTAGGCTGCACCTCTTCTATTGAGGTGCGCGCATGCCGATTCGTTTTTTCGTCAAGCAGTGGCTTATGCCGCCGGGCTTGCTGTTTCTGTTGCTGCTGGCGGCCTGGTGGCTGCGCAAGCGCCGCCCGCGCCTGGCCGGGTTGTGCTTTTTCATCGGGCTGGCGGGCTTGTGGCTGATGAGCCTGCCGTTGGTGGTACAGGAGTCGGCACGGGCGTTGGAAACCGAGGCGCCCCTGGCACTGGATGAGTGGGCCGGGTTGGCTGCGCGTGCCGATGCCATCGTGATCCTGGGCGCAGGTCGGGAGCGTGGCGATCCGGCCTGGGGCGGACAGGACCAGCCCGCTGGCACGGCGTTGGAGCGCATGCGATATGCGGCGCAGTTGGCCAAGGCTTCGGGCTTGCCGGTGCTGACCACCGGCGGCCTGCACTACGGCACGCCGCCGAGCGAGGCGCAACTGATGGCCGATCGGCTCAAGGCTGACTTCGGGGTGGATGTGGCCTGGAAGGAAGAGGCCAGCCGCACGACCTGGGAAAACGCTCGTTTCAGCGCCGATGTTCTGCAGCCGTTGGGCCTGCGCCGTGTGGTAGTGGTGACCCAGGCCTGGCACATGCAACGCTCACGCTGGAGCTTCGAGCAGGTGGGGTTCGAAGTGGTGCCCGCGCCAGTGGGGTTCCTGGGGGGCGATCATGCACGACCGTTTGCCGGGCTGCTGCCGGAAAGCCGGGCGATCTGGCAGAGCGGGCAGTTGCTCAACGAGGCGGTAGGGCTGCTGGGATATCGATTGTTCTATTGATGTGGCAAACGCTGTGCTGGTCTCTTCAAGGGGAGCGCGCGCCAACAGGCACTGGGTCCTTAAGACCTTGCAGTGCCTGTGGGAGCGGGCTTGCCCGTGAAAAAAGCCCGTTAGAGGGCTCTGGCGATCCTGGCTGCCAGCAGCGCCCAGCCCATCAGCAGCACGCAGACGATTGCCAATGGCCGCGAGCGCCACTGCAGGTAAGGCGTGAGCTGCTGCATCGGCACCACATCACCATACAGAATCGCCTTCTGGAACTGCGGAATCTGGGTGGTGATCCTGCCGAACGGGTCGATCAGGGCCGTTACACCATTGTTGGTGGCGCGGATCATCCAGCGGCCCGCCTCGAGTGCGCGCATCTGTGCCATCTGCAGGTGCTGTAACGGGCCGATCGAGGTGCCGAACCAGGTGTCGTTGCTGATGGTCAGCAGCAGATCGCTCTGCGCTGCCAGCTCTGCGGCGAATTCCGGGTAGACCACTTCGTAGCAGATGTACGGCGCTATCTGATAGCCCTTGGCCTGCAGCAGAGGCTGGTCTTCCGGCCCGCGGGCGAAGTCGGACATCGGCAGGTTGAAGAACTCGATCAGCCCGCGCAGCACGTCCTGCAGCGGTACGTACTCGCCAAATGGCACCAGCTTCTGCTTGAGGTAGGTGCCGTCGCCTTCGCCGGTCACGGTGATGCCGTTGTAGTAGCGGCGCTGGTGGTGCACCACTTCGCGGATCGGCACCCCGGTGATCAGCGCCGAATGACGGCCAGAGGCGAAGCTGCCCATCATGTCGATGTAGCCCTGGGCCTGGTCCTTGAGCACCGGTACTGCGGTCTCGGGCCAGATCAACAGGTCGACCGGCTTGGAGCTCAGGCTCATGTCGCGGTACAGCGCCAGTTGGGCGTTGACGTGGGCCGGGTCCCATTTCAGGTCCTGCTCGACGTTACCCTGCACCGCAGCCACTTTCAGTGGCTCGCCGGCCGGTCGGGTCCAGGCGTGGTCCTTGAGTGCCAGGCCGATGCCCCACGGGGCGACCAGCAGCAGTGCGCCCACCGCGAGGAAGGCCGGGCGTGCCCGCAAACGGTGCAGGTTGCACAGCAGTGCGGCAGACAGCGCCAGGGCGAAGGAAATCAGCCAGACGCCCCCCAGTGGCGCAAGCCCCGCCAGCGGACCGTCAAGCTGGCTGTAGCCGGCGTAGAGCCAGGGGAAACCAGTCAGGAACCAGCCGCGGAACGCCTCCTGTAACAGCCACAGGGCGGCGAAGCACAGGGCGTCAGCCAGTGGTGCCTCGTTGCGCCGCAGCCAGCGCGCCCAGAGCCAGGCGGGCAGGGCGAAGAACCAGGCGATGGCGGCGAAGAATGCCACCAGCAGCAGGATCGCCAGCAAGGGCGACGCCCCGCCGTAGGTATTGATGCTGACGTAGATCCAGCTGGTGCCAGCGCCATACAGGCCGAACCCATAGCACCAGCCGCGACCCAAAGCCTGGCGCGGGCTGAGCTCGCGCAGGCCAAGGTAGAACAGCATGATCGCCAGCAAGGCGATCGGCCAGATGTCGAAGGGCGCCAGGGCCAGGGAGGTGGAAGCGCCGGCCACCATGGCCAGCAGGTTACCGGGCCAGCCGGGGCGGGTGATCCAGCGCATGTTCGTCCTTAGCGGGTGATCGGGGTCAGGCGCAGCAAGTGTATCCGGCGGCTGTCGGCATTGAGAATGCGGAAGCGATAGGCGCCGATTTCGGTGGTCTCGTTGCGCTTTGGCAGGTGACCAAAGGCGCTCATGACCAGGCCGCCGACAGTGTCGAACTCATCGTCGGAGAACTCGCTGTCGAAGAACTCGTTGAAGTTCTCGATCGGCGTGAGCGCTTTTACCAGGAAGTCGCCACTGGGCAGTGGCTTGATGTAGCTGTCTTCCTCGACGTCGTGCTCGTCCTCGATGTCGCCGACGATCTGCTCGAGCACGTCCTCGATGGTTACCAGGCCCGCGACGCCGCCGTATTCGTCGATGACGATGGCCATGTGATTGTGGTTGGCGCGGAACTCGCGCAGCAGCACGTTCAGGCGCTTGGACTCCGGCACGAAGGTGGCCGGGCGCAGCAGGTCCTTGATGTTGAAGCTGTCGCCGTTCTCCTTGAGGATCAGCGGCAGCAGGTCCTTGGCCAGCAGGATCCCGAGCACATCGTCATGGCTTTCACCGATCACCGGGTAGCGCGAGTGCGCGGCGTCGATCACCGCCGGCAGGAATTCGCGTGGGGACTGGCTGGCCTTGATGCTGATCATCTGCGAGCGCGGGACCATGATGTCGCGTACCTGCAGGTCAGCGACCTGGATGGCACCTTCGACGATGGTCAACGCTTCGCTGTCGAGCAGCTTGTTCTGATGGGCTTCGCGCAGCAGCTCGAGGAGCTCCTGGCGGTTTTTCGGCTCATGGGCAAAAGCCTGGGTCAGTTTACCCAGCCAGGACTTCTGCCCGTTGCTCGATCGATCTTCGCTCATGGCGGTTTACTCGTGTTCCTTTGCAGTGATCAAGGGTTGATTGAATCGGTGTCGTCATCGGCGTACGGGTCAGGATGACCCAGTTCGGCCAGCAATTCGCGTTCCAGGGCTTCCATTTCCTCGGCCTCATCGTCGTCGATGTGGTCGTAGCCGAGCAGGTGCAGGCAGCCGTGAATGACCAGGTGCGCCCAGTGTGCCTCCAGCGCCTTGCCTTGTTCGCTGGCTTCGCGCTCGACCACCGGCACGCAGATGACCAGGTCGCCCAGCAGCGGAATATCCAGCAGTTCATCGGGCACGTCAGCAGGGAAGGACAATACGTTGGTCGCGTAGTCCTTGTGCCGGTAGGTGTTGTTCAGTTCGCGGCCCTCGGCCTCGTCGACCAGGCGGATGGTCATTTCCGAGTCGGCGCTGCGCTGGCGCAATGCCAGCTCGCACCAGCGGCGGAATGCCGCGTCGTCCGGGGCGGGGGTATCGGTGGCCCGTTGCAGATCGAGTTCAAGCATCTTTGGCGGGCGCCTCGGGCTTGGCCTGACGGGCTTCGAAGCGATCGTAGGCTTCGACGATGCGCTGCACCAGCGGATGGCGTACCACGTCCTTGGGCTGGAAATGGGTGAAACTGATGCCCGGGACGTCCCTGAGCACTTCGATCACGTGGGCCAGCCCCGACTTGGTGCCACGCGGCAGGTCGACCTGAGTGATGTCGCCGGTGATCACAGCAGTCGAGCCGAAGCCGATGCGGGTGAGGAACATCTTCATCTGCTCGAGGGTAGTGTTCTGGCTTTCGTCGAGGATGATGAAACTGTTGTTCAGCGTGCGGCCCCGCATGTAGGCCAGCGGGGCGATCTCGATCACCTGGCGCTCGATCAGCTTGGCCACGTGCTCGAAGCCGAGCATCTCGTAGAGGGCGTCGTACAGCGGGCGCAGGTAAGGGTCGATCTTCTGGGCCAGGTCGCCGGGCAGGAAGCCGAGCTTCTCGCCGGCTTCGACCGCCGGGCGTACCAGCAGGATGCGGCGCACCTGCTCGCGCTCCAGCGCATCGACGGCGCAGGCCACGGCCAGGTATGTCTTGCCGGTGCCGGCCGGGCCGATGCCGAAGTTGATGTCGTTGGCCAGGATTTCCTTGACGTAGCGCTGCTGGTTGACCCCGCGCGGGCGGATGTTGCCCTTGCGCGTGCGCAGCGAGACGCTGACTTCGTTGACGGCGGGATTGTCGATGTTCTCGACCGCCGACTCCTGGAGATAGAGGTGGACCGTTTCCGGCGACAGGTCGGTGGCCTTGGTCTCGCGATAGAGACGGCGCAGCAGCTGTTCGGCGGCGGAGGTGGTCTTGGGCTCGCCGATCAGTTCGAACTGATTGCCGCGGTTGCGAATCTCGATGGCCAGGCGTTGTTCGATCAGGCGCAGGTGCTCGTCGAACTGGCCACACAAGTTGGCGAAACGGTGGGCCTCGAAGGGTTCGAGGGTGAAGCGATGGGGTTGTATGGGTGCGTTCAAGGTCGGTTCAAGGCGCTCGACGAGGGATATGAACTCAAGAATAACCCTTGAGCGACAGTGGCGAAAGATCTGAAACGATCAAGGGCAAGGCTGACAGTCTGCCAGCACCATTTGACGATTGGATGATCGGATCAGGGCAGCGGCGAGAACGGCGTGCGCCCTTCGGCGCTTTGCAGCTCCAGAAGGTACTTGCGGAAGATCTGCCCCAGCACTTGCGTGGCATGCTCGAGTTCGTCGCGGGGCATCTGCTCGGTGACTTCGTCGGCCATGTCCAGCGCGTCTTCGGCGCCGTTGACCGCAGCGATCTTCAGCAGGATATAGGCCTGGACGTTGTTGGCCTTGACCCCCTCGCCATGGAAGAACATGCCGCCCAGACGATACTGGGCCTGGGCGTGGCCCTGCAGCGAGGCTTTCTCGAACCAGTTCAGTGCCTTGTTCAGGTCCTTGGGGGCCTGGTTGCCGGTGTAGTAGAACTCGCCCAGTTCATACTGCGCCTGGGCATCGCCGGATTCCGCACTTTGCGCGCAGGCTTTCAGCGCATTCTCCAGGTCTTGCGGCTGGGCATTGAGAGTGCAGCGGCCCGTCGCTGGAATCAGCAACGAGTTACCGCCCTCTGCCAGGACCAGCAGGGGCTGAAGAAGCAACAGGCAGCCCAGGGTGAGGGCGCGGCCGGTGCGGTTCATGGGGATCGACTTACCTCTGCAAAGCTGCGGCCAATGTCTCTGGTGGCACATTATGGGATAAGCAGCGCCAACCTTACAAAGTTTTACTCGAAATTCTGCATCGAGGTGTATTTGTGCGACTTGTGATGGGGCTCACGTTTTGCTCTGAAGCAGCCTCATCGCGGGACAAACCCACCTCCACAGACGGTAGCAGTGGAGGTGGGCTTGTCCCGCGATGAGGCCATCAGGTTGGTCACTTCAGCTTGGCAAATGCCCGCTCGGCCGCATCCAGGGTGATCTGCAGCTCTTTCTCGCCATGGGCGATGGAGGTGAAGCCCGCTTCGAACGCACTCGGTGCCAGGTACACACCGCCCTCGAGCATCAGGTGGAAGAAGCGCTTGAAGCGCTCTGCGTCGCTGGCCATCACATCGTCGAAGGTGACGATGTCGTCGGCACCGGTGAAGTACAGGCCGAACATCGCACCTGCCTGGGTGGTGACGAACGGCACGCCGGCAGCATCGGCGCGTTGTTGCAGGCCGTCGAGCATGCGGCTGGTGAAGGCGCTCAGCTCGTCGTGGAAGCCCGGGCGGCTGATCAGCTTGAGGGTGGTCAGGCCGGCGGCCATCGCCAGCGGGTTGCCCGACAGGGTGCCTGCCTGGTAGACCGGGCCGAGCGGGGCGATGCAACCCATGATCTCGCGCTTGCCGCCGAAGCAGCCTACCGGCATGCCGCCACCGACGATCTTGCCGAAGGTCGACAGGTCCGGGGTAATGCCGTAGTGGCCCTGTGCGCCACCCAGCGATACGCGGAAACCGGTCATCACTTCATCGAAAATCAGCACCACACCGTGCTTGTCGCACAGCGCGCGCAGGCCTTCGAGGAAGCCTGGCGCCGGCGGTACACAGTTCATGTTGCCGGCTACCGGCTCGACGATGATGCAGGCCACTGTCTGGTCAACGTCGGCGAGGGTCTTCTCGACGGCTGCGATGTCGTTGAACGGCAGGGTCAGTGTGTGCTTGGCGAAGTCGGCCGGCACGCCCGCCGAGCTCGGCACGCCTTGGGTGAGCAGGCCGGAACCGGCTTTGACCAGCAGGCTGTCGGAGTGGCCGTGGTAGCAGCCTTCGAACTTGATGATCGCATCGCGACCGGTGTAGCCACGGGCCAGGCGAATGGCGCTCATGGTGGCTTCGGTGCCCGAGCTGACCATGCGTACCATCTCCATGGACGGCACGATCGAGCAGACCAGGTCGGCCATCTCGGTTTCCATGGCGGTCGGCGCACCGTACGACAGGCCGTGCTCCAGCTGACGGCGTACCGCGTCCAGTACGTCCGGGTGACCGTGGCCGAGGATCATCGGGCCCCAGGAACCGACGTAGTCGACGTAGCGCTTGTCGTCTTCATCGACCACATAGGCGCCTTCGGCATGTTTGAAGAACAGCGGGGTGCCGCCGACGCTCTTGAAGGCGCGCACTGGCGAGTTGACGCCGCCGGGGATGTGCTTCTGGGCTTGGGCGAACAGGGTTTCGGAACGGGACATGGGATCTTCTCTCGAAATCAGGAAGCGAACAGGGCGTTGAAGGCGCGGGCGCGGCGGGTGACTTCCTGCGCGCTGTCGGCACCGAACAGGCCGTGGATCACCGCCAGCAGGTCGGCGCCATGGGCGACCAGCGGGGCGGCGTTGTCGAGGGTGATACCACCGATCACTGCGATCGGCAGCTTGACCTGGGCGCGAGCCTGCTCGATCAGTTCGAGGCGGGCGGCCGGGGCGCCGGGCTTGGTCAGGGAATTGAAGAAGCGGCCGAAGGCCACGTAGCTTGCGCCTTCGCTGGCGGCCTGTGCGGCCAGGTCGAGGCTGGCATGGCAGGTCGAGCCAATGATGGCGTTGCGCCCAAGCAAGGCACGGGCGGGTGTGAGCGGGCCGTCGGTCTGCCCCAGATGCACGCCGACGCCCAGGCGCGCGGCCAGCTCGGCGTCATCGTTGATGATCAGCTGGGTGCCGTAGCGTTCGCAGAGTCGCATCAGCGCTTCGGCCTCGCGCAGGCGCCGCGCCGCATCGTCACCCTTGTCGCGGTACTGCAGCAGGCAGACACCGCCTTCGAGCGCTGCCTCGACATGCGAAAGGAAACGGCCGGCGAGCAGCTGGCTGTCGGTGATCGCGTACAGGCCGCGTAGCTTCATGTGATGGCCTCGTATCAGGAGCAGAAGTCCAGGGGCAGGCGGCGGGGCACGTACTGGCCCTTGCCCAGTTGCTCGGCGTCGCGCAGCGTGCGCCAGGTGTAGTCCAGGGCGCTGCGCACCGCACTTTCGAGCTGTTCGCCCAACGCCAGGCGACCGGCCAGGGCGCTGGCCAGCGTGCAGCCTGAACCATGGTAGCTGCCGGGCAGGCGCTGGCAGGTCCAGGTGTGTTGCTGGCCGCTGCGGCTGTACAGACGGTTGTGAATTTCCACCTCGTCGCCATGGCCGCCGGTAATCAGAAGATGCTCGCAGAACGGCAGAAGTTTCTCTGCGCATTCGTCTGCGCTGCCGTTCGGCAGTTCGGCAAGGATGCGTGCCTCGGGCAGGTTGGGCGTGGCGATGGTGGCCCGCGGCAGCAGACGCTCGCGCAGGGCGTAGCCGACCTCGTCCTTGCCCAGGCGGCCGCCACCACCGGCACGCAGCACCGGATCGCAGACCAGCGGCAGGTGCGGATGCGCGGCGAGGAGTTCGGCGACGGTATCGACCATCTCGGTCGAGCCGAGCATGCCCAGCTTGACCGCTGCCACGCTGGAGTCGGCCAGCACGGCGTTGGCCTGGGCCAGCACCCACTCGCGGTCGAGCACGCGGAAGTCGGAAACGTTGACGGTATCCTGGACGGTCAGTGCGGTCACGGCAGGGGCGGCGTGACAGCCTTGGGCGATCAGGGCTTCGATATCTGCCTGCAGGCCTGCACCGCCACTGGGGTCGTGGCCGGAGAGACAGAGGACAACGGGGCGGGAGCTGTAGGTATTCATGGTCGGCGAGCTTACCATCAAACCCCTTTGCGCGAATCGGCGAGTGCGGCAATTTAGTTGACCATTTGGTCAACTTGAATCTGTGGTAATGCCTGAAATTACCGTTCTAGAGCGCTTTATGGCAAATTGACAGTGGCTGCTGGACGGCTCCCAAGGCTATGCTAGAGTGCTCGGATAACTCTATTAACGGCGCTGCCGGGTTTCGTCGTCTCAAAGGGATGGGAGGCAATCACGACGCAACCGCGCAGACCATGCTGGGGCTGTATGCGCTATTTGCTGATTGTGCTCTTGGGCTGCCTGCCCCTGCTCGCCGGAGCGGTCGATTTCGACGATGCTACCCGGCAACTCCCCTTGGGCAAGCTGATGCAGGTCTACGAAGACGTGGATGGCAGCGCCAGCATCGACCAGGTCAGCGCGCCAGCGTTCGCCTCGCGCTTTCGCACGCACACCCAGGACGTACTCAATGCCGGCTACTCGACGTCGGTGTTCTGGCTGAAACTCGACCTGCGTCCTGTCGGTCTGCCAGCAGCCGCGCCCCGCCAATGGTTGCTGGAACTGGCCTACCCTCCGTTGGATCACCTGGAACTCTACCTGCCTGACGGGGAGGGCAAATGGCGCCTGGCGCAACGCACCGGCGATGCCTTGCCCTACGCCAGTCGGCAGATCCGGCAGAACAACTACCTGTTCGAGCTGCGTTTGCCCCGCGAGCAGACCACCACGGTCTACCTGCGCCTGCACAGCCAGGGATCGGTGCAGGCGCCGCTGACCCTCTGGTCGGCCGAGGCCTACATCGAGTCGCAGCCGGGGCGCTTCTACGTACTGGGCATGATCTACGGCGTACTGCTGGTGATGCTGGTCTACAACCTGTTCATCTATCTGAGCGTGCGCGATGTCAGCTATCTCTACTACATCCTTTATATAGGTGCGTTCGGCCTGTATCAGATCTCGGTGAACGGTGCCGGGGTCGCTTACTTCTGGTCTGACAGCCCCTGGTGGACCAACGCCGCCACGCCATTGTTCATCGGTGCGGCCGGTCTGTTCGGCTGCCAGTTCACCCGCCACTTCCTGCAGGTGCGTCGCCTCAGCCCGGGGTTCGACCGTCTGTTGTTGCTGTTGATGGCCTGGGGTGTGCTGGTGATGCTGCTGGCCGTAAGCTTCTCCTATGGCGTGGCGCTGCGCATGGCCACGGCGTTGGCGCTGACCTTCACGGTGAGTGTGTTTGCTGTCGGTGTGATGGCCTGGCGGCGTGGCGTGCGCGTTGCGCGCTGGTTCGTCATTGCCTGGACGGCGTTTCTGCTCGGCGGGCTGGTCAATACGTTGATGGTGCTGGGTTACCTGCCCAACGTGTTCCTGACCATGTACGCCAGCCAGATCGGCGCGGCACTGGAAGTAGCGCTGCTGTCGCTGGCCCTGGCCGATCGCATCAACCGCCTGCGCGAGGAACAGTCGCGGGCGTTGCGTGACAGCGGCCGAAAACTCGAGCAGCTCAATCAGCAACTGGCGCGCAGCAATCGACTCAAGGATGAATTCCTTGCCACCGTCACCCATGAGCTTCGCACACCGATGAACGGCGTGATCGGTTCGCTGGAACTGATGCAGACCCTGCCCATGGGCGCCGAGCAGGCGCAATATCACCGCACGGCCGTGGGTTCGGCACAGGACATGATGGCGATGGTCGACGACATCCTGATCCTCACCGAACTCCAGGCGGGCCGTCTGCGCGCTCACGGCGCACCGTTCAGCCTTCGGCGACTGTTGCAGGAGCTGCGGGCAGGGTATGCCGGGCAGGCCCTGGGCAAGGGGTTGTACCTGAGCCTGGACGTGCCTGCGGACCTGCCCGACAGCTTGGTGTGCGATGCGCAAAAGCTTGCCCGCTGCCTCGCCTGCCTGGTGGACAACGGGTTGAAATTCACCCATCAGGGCGGTGTGATGATCCAGGCCCGCGGTCGCCGGATCGGCCCCGACAGCCTGGCGCTGAGTGTGACGGTCAGCGACAGCGGCATCGGTTTCGACGATCTGGACCAGGCCATCCTGTACCAGCGCTTTTTCCAGGTCGATGGTTCCATGACCCGGCGCTATGGCGGCCTGGGTATCGGCTTGTCTATCTGTCGCCAGTTGGGCGAGCTCATCGGCGCGCGCCTGTCCCATGAGTCGACGCGTGGCCTGGGCAGCCGCTTCGAACTGGCGATGACGGTGGCCGTGGCCCAGGTGCAGGCCCCTGCCGGGCGAATGGCTTCCGGGCCTGGGGCTTAGTAGGTCGGGTCACCAGAATCGGCGCTTTTGCCACTTTGACTCATGGGTAATGAGTGCTTCACTGGACCTTCCAGGCCACTTCGGATCCAGGAGCCGCCCATGAACCTGCACCAGTACGCCGAAACCCACGAAGTCACCAACCAGCCGCCGCCGCTCGACGGCGCCAATCTGTACCGCCTCGATGTCCCGTTGCAGGAATGGTCGAGGCGTTTCGGGGCGGGATGGGCCGAGGCGCGGATCGATGCCTATGGTGCCTTGGCGGGCGGGCCGCTGATGGCTGCAGGGTTCCTGGCCAATGCCCACAAACCCGAATTCAGCAGCCACGACCGTTATGGGCACCGCATCGACCTGGTGACCTTCCATCCGGCCTACCACGAGCTGATGCGCACTGCGGTCGAGCATGGCCTGCCCTCGCTGCCGTGGGCGGAGCCGCGCGCTGGCGCCCATGTGGCCCGGGCCTCGATGACCTACCTGCATAGCCAGGCCGAAGCCGGCACCGGCTGCCCCTTGACCATGACCTTTGCCGCCGTGCCGGCGCTGCGCCTGCAGCCGGAGCTGGCCGAATACTGGCTACCCAAGGTACTGGCGCGTGAGTACGATCCGCGCAACATCGGTGACCGGCACAAGGCCGGGGTGACCATTGGCATGGCCATGACCGAGAAGCAGGGCGGCACCGACGTGCGTGCCAACACCACCCGCGCCTATCCGATCGGCACGCCCGGACCGGGGCAGGCCTACGAGCTGGTGGGGCACAAATGGTTTTGTTCGGCGCCGATGTGCGATGCCTTCCTGACCTTGGCGCAGACCGAAAAAGGCCTGAGTTGCTTCCTGCTGCCGCGCCATCGACCGGACGATCAGCGCAACCAGTTCTACATCCAGCGCTTGAAGAACAAACTGGGCAATGTATCGAACGCTTCCAGCGAGGTCGAGTTTCGGGGTGCCCTGGCCTGGATGATCGGTGAGGAGGGGCGCGGCGTGCCGACCATCATCGAGATGGTGGCCATGACCCGCTTCGACTGCATGGTCGGCTCCAGTGCCTTGATGCGCCAGGCCCTGACCCAGGCCACTCATCACTGCGCGCACCGCAAGGTCGGCGGCAAGCTGCTCAGCGAGCAGCCCCTGATGCAGAACGTGCTCGCTGATCTGGCGCTGGAAAGCGAAGCAGCGTTGGCCCTGAGCCTGCGCATGGGCCAGGCGCTGGATCAGCTCGACGATCCGCAGCAGGCGCATTTCGCCCGTCTGGTCACGGCGGTGGGCAAGTACTGGATCTGCAAGCGTGCCCCGGCGATGATCAACGAAGCGGCCGAATGCCTGGGCGGCGCCGGTTATGTCGAGGACAGCATCCTGCCACGGCTGTACCGCGAGGCGCCGGTCAACTCCACCTGGGAGGGCTCGGGCAATGTGCAGTGCCTGGATGTGCTGCGTGCGCTGTCCAAGGAGCCGGGCGTGCTCGAGGCCCTGTTCGTCGAGCTGGGGGATGGCCATGGCGATCCGCGGCTGGCTGCGCACATCGGCAACCTCAAGGGTGCATTTGCCGACACCAGCGACATCCAGTACCGGGCACGCCAGTTGACCGAGGACATCGCCGTGGCGATTCAGGCCAAGCTGCTGCTCGAGGCGGGCAATGCCACGGTGAGCGATGCATTTATCGGCAGTCGGCTGGGCACGGGCGGCCTGGTGTATGGCGCGTTGCCGCGTGGCGTCGATGCCCAGGCCTTGGTGGCGCGCGCCACGCCGCTCTGATTGCGTTGGCCTCTTCGCGGGTAAGCCCGCTCCCACACGTTCACCGCTGGTTTCAAATACAGCGCAGCACCTGTGGCAGCGGGTTTACCCGCGAAGGGGTCGCCATTTACCACCGGGGGTGTTTTTAACGCCGAAGGCAGGCAAGATGGAAACCCTGCATGCCCTCGAAGACAGGAAGCCCAGCGTGAGCCAAGCGTTTGTAGTCGTTGATACCCCCGAACAGGCCGTCGATCGTCTGGCGGCCCTGCATGAACAGGCCACCGGGGCCCTCAGCCAGGCCCTCAAGCGTTACCTCAAGGACCGCACCGAGCCGGACGAAGACCAGCGCGCCCAGTTCCGCTATCCGGCCCTGCGCCTCACCTACTACAGCCAGGGCGAAGTTGCCGCCACCACGCGCGCCTACGCCAAGGTGCAGGTCGCCGGGACCTACAGCGTCACCGTCACCCAGCCGGCCGCCTTCCGCGGTTATCTGCTGGAGCAGCTACGCCCGTTGATGAGCGACTACACCGTGACGGTGGAAGTGGGTGTCAGCGAGCAGAACATCCCGTATCCCTATGTGGTCGACCAGGGCGACGAGCTGGCCGGCAGCGGCATCACCGCTGCGCAGTTGGCGCGGGTATTCCCCAGCACCGACCTGTCTGCCGCCACCGACAATATCGCCGATGGGCTATACGACTGGGAAAGCGCCGAGACGCTGCCACTGGCGCTGTTCGACGCCGCCCGCGTGGACTTTTCGCTGCGTCGCCTGGTGCACTACACCGGCAGTGACTGGCGCCACATGCAGCCGTGGATCCTGCTGACCAACTACCACCGTTATGTCGACCAGTTCATCGCCCATGGCCTCGAGCAGTTGCGCCAGGATCCGCGCTTCGTGCGCATGGTGCTGCCGGGCAATGTCGTGATCGAGAAGGGCATGGACAACGGCGAGGCCCAGGCACTGGTGGCTGGCGTGGTCTGGCATCGCTACCAGATGCCGGCCTACCACCTGATCGCCGCCGACGGTGATGGCATCACCCTGGTCAACATCGGTGTCGGCCCGTCCAACGCCAAGAACATCACCGACCACCTGGCCGTTCTGCGTCCGCACTGCTGGCTGATGATCGGCCACTGTGGCGGCCTGCGTCAGTCGCAGACCATCGGCGACTACGTGCTGGCCCACGCCTACATGCGTCGCGACGGCATCCTCGATCGCGTGGTGCCGCCGAACATCCCGATCCCGGCCCTGGCCGAGGTGCAGCTGGCGCTGCAGGAAGCGGCGGCGCAGGTGACCGGCGAGCGCGGCGAGCAACTGAAAAAGCGTCTGCGTACCGGCACCGTGCTTACCTACGACGACCGCAACTGGGAGCTGCGCTGGGCCCAGGAGCGCCCGCTGATCAACCTTTCGCGCGCCGTGGCGGTGGACATGGAGAGCGGCACCATCGCGGCACAGGGTTATCGCCTGCGTGTGCCCTACGGCACCTTGCTGTGCGTTTCCGACAAGCCACTGCACAGCGAGATCAAACTGCCGGGCTCGGCGAACGCCTTCTACAACCGTGCGGTCAGCCAGCATCTGAAGATCGGCATCGCTGCCCTCGACCTGCTGCGCACCGAGCTCAACTCGCTGCACTCGCGTAAACTGCGCAGCTTCGATGAGCCGCCGTTCCGCTGAGGATCCATGCCCCTGCCACCCCGCTCCAAACCGCGCCGCCCGGCGGCGCGTCCTTCCGGCCCGCGTCGCCCGCCCAAGGCGCCGCCGGCCGAGCCTCGCCTGATCCTGTTCAACAAGCCCTTCGATGTGCTGACCCAGTTCAGCGACGACCAGGGGCGCGCCACGCTCAAGGACTTCATCGATATCCCGGGCATCTACCCCGCGGGGCGTCTGGACCGTGACAGCGAGGGGCTGCTGCTGCTGACCAACGACGGCGGTTTGCAGGCGCGCATTGCCGACCCGAAGCACAAATTGCCCAAGACCTATTGGGTGCAGGTCGAAGGCGAGCCGAGCGAAGAGCAGTTGCAGCGTTTGCGCGATGGAGTCGAACTCAACGACGGCAAGACGCTGCCAGCCGAGGCACGTCTTCTGGAGGAGCCAGCGCTTTGGCCGCGCAACCCGCCGGTACGCTTTCGCAAGAGCATTCCCACCCATTGGCTGGAACTGGTGATCCGCGAAGGGCGCAACCGCCAGGTGCGACGGATGACGGCGGCGGTGGGGCTACCGACCTTGCGTCTGGTGCGGGTCCGGATCGGTGACTGGAGCCTCGATGGGCTGGAGCAGGGCTGCTGGCGCGAGGTGCCGGCACGGCTATAGGGCTGCTCTGGCGCAATCGCGGGCTGTGCTACACCCCTTCGAGAAACCCCACCACCACGCTCTTGATGATGAAGGCCAGCACCCCCAACCCCAGCACGAAGAACAGGATCAGCGTGCCGAAGCGCCCGGCCTTGGATTTTTTCGCCAGGTCCCAGACGATGAAGCCCATGAACCCGATCAGCACGGTGACCAGGATGATCATCATCCATTCTTCGAAAACGGCGGGATCCATCTTTAAAGCTCCAGGCAGTCTGAAGACCCGATCATACGCCGGGTATCGCAGGTTTTAACGGAGGTGGGTCAATGGCATCTCGGTACTGGCCAGTACCTGGTTGAGCACGAAGCTCGAACGCACGCTGGTGACGCCTTCGATACGGGTCAGGCTGCCGAGCAATAATTTCTGATAGTGGTCCATGTCCGGTACCACCACCTTGAGCTGGTAGTCGGCGTCCATCCCAGTCACCAGGCTGCACTCGAGCACCTGGGGCAGGTTGCGAATGGCGGCTTCGAACGTCTCGAAACGCTCGGGGGTGTGGCGGTCCATGCCGATCAGCACGTAGGCGGTGAGGCTCAGGCCGAGCTTTTTGCGGTCCAGCAGGGCCACCTGACGCGAGATATAGCCGTCGTCTTCGAGCTGCTTGACCCGCCGGGAGCAGGGCGAGGGGGACAGGCCGATACGCTCGGCCAGTTCCTGGTTGGAAATGCGTGCATCGCGCTGCAATTCGGCAAGAATGCTCAGGTCGTAGCGGTCGAGCTTGCTCATCAAGAATGCCTTTTCTGTTCAGATTGCGGCGAATTATCAATCCTGAGTGAAAAATTGCGCAAGTGCTATTTATCAGAGCAATCTTCGCAATCCTCTGCCGCACCCATTCCTCTATCTTTATCAACAGAATCACTGCCCGGACTCAAGTCCACGGCGACGCGCCCTAGGCGGGCGGTCGCGGCCAGCCATCCAACCGGATCGCCTGGCCCCCGGGCTGCACAGCGTCCAGAAGACACTGTGAGGTGAGCCGACGTCACAAGCGTCGAGCACGGACGACAATTCCTGAAGGGAGGCCAATGGCCTCCCTTTTTTATTGCTCGTGTGCCTGGGGGGATTTCATCTGCCTGCCCCTGCCTCAGGTTAGACTGCTGCCATCAAGCGCTGTGGTTATCGAGAGGACGAGCATGAGGTCACGCATCTGGCAGTGGGCGGGTGTTGGTTTGCTGGGCATGGGCATCAGCCTCGGGGCGCTGGCCCAGGGGCCGGGCGACGGGCGTGGCTGGGATGGCCAGCAGGAGCCCAACGGTCCAGCCCAAGGTAGCTCGCCACTCAACTCCCGTGACGAAGTGCGCCAGACCCAGCCACCGCGCCAGGGCTACTATCAGGACATTCCGCGCCGCAACGGCGATATCCGCCACTGGGAGGCGGGCGGCCCTGGCCAGCGCCCGGGCGGTGACTGGCGGGGCCGACCCGACGGCCATGGCAATGGCTGGGGGCCGGGGCCGCAATACCGCCCTGGCTACACCACGGACCGTTTCCCGGACCGTTACTGGAAAGTGCCTTACCGCGGTCAGGACTACTTCTATTCAGGCGGCTACTGGTACCGCCCGCATAGCGGCGGCTACATCGTGGTGCGCCCGCCGTATGGCGTGCGGGTGAACTACCTGCCTCCCTACGCCCAGGAAGTGTGGTTGAGCGGATTACTCTACTTCCTGGTAGCCGATACCTACTACCAGTATCAGCCCGACAGCCAGGAGTACGTGGTGGTCAATCCGTCCGCCCCGGCGTATGCACCGCAACCCCAGCCTCAGACGGACAATGGCTATGACGTCGTCGCCTATCCGGCGAACGGACAGGGCCCGGAGCAGCAGGAGCAGGATCGTTACCAATGCCATCGCTGGGCCGTCAGCCAGTCCGGGTTCGATCCGGCCACGGCCACCTATGCGCCACCGGCCAATGTAGCCAACGGCTATCGCCGCTCGCTGGCAGCGTGCCTGAGCGGTCGGGGGTACAGCGTCAACTGAGGGGCGAGGCTCAGGGGAGGCAGAGCAAATGTGCTCTCGCCGCTAGACAGGATCGGCGTGCACCATGACATCTGCGCGCGGATAACGCTCGCGGATCGCCTCCGATGCCTTTACGCACAGGGCATGGGCTTCATGCAGCGGCAGTGCGCCGGGCAGTTCCAGGTGCAACTGGACGAACCAATGGCTGCCTGACACCCGGGTACGCAGGTCGTGCACCCCCTTGACGCCGGGAATGGCCAGGGCCAGTTCCTGCATGCGTTCGCCAATGTCGGCGGGCAGCTCCTGGTCCATGAGGATCGAGGTACTCTCGCGGGCAATCTGCAGGGCGCTCCAGAGGATGTACAGCGCGATCCCCAGGCCGAACAGCGCATCCAGTTGTGGCCAGCCAAAGCCGGCCAGCAGCAGGGCGAGCAGGATGCTGCCGTTGAGCAGCAGGTCGGAGCGGTAATGCAGCGAGTCGGCACGTACCGCAGTGGAGCCGGTGATGCGGATGACCTTGCGCTGGAATGCCAGCAGCGCCACGGTCAACGCCAGCGACAGCAGCATCACCGCAATGCCCGCGCCCGTGTCGCCCAGCGGCTGTGGCGTCTGCAGGCGCTCCACCGCCTGGAATCCGATCAATACCGCACTGACCGCAATGAACAGCGCCTGGGCCATACCGGCCAGGGCCTCGGCCTTGCCGTGGCCGAAGCGGTGATCGTCGTCGGCCGGGCGCAGGGCGTAATGCACCGCCAGCAGGTTGAGGAAGGAGGCGACGGCATCGAGCGCCGAATCGGTCAGGCCCGCGAGCAGGCTCACCGAGCCGCTCAGCCACCAGGCAATGGCCTTGGCCAGGACGAGAATGCTGGCCACCGTCAGCGAAGCACGGGTGGCCAGGCGCAGCAGGCGTTGATGTTCGGCGGTGGCAGTCATGCGTGGCGTGTCATTCCGGTGTCGCTCAGGCGGCCGGGACCAGGCCGAAGGCGGCCAGTTGTTCAACGCTGCCACGGTGCTGGATCAGCCGCGGATCGTTCAGGGGCAGGCGCTGGCCCAGTTCGCTTTCGAGAATAGCCTGCAGCTTGAGATTATCGATCTTGCCATCGGCATCGACCGCAGGCTTGAGCTTGGCCGGGTCGACCTGGGCGGTCTTGCCGCCAGGGTAGTAGATGGCGCCAGTGGCGAAGTCGACACCGAAGGCAATCAGGCCTGGGATGACGTAGAAGAGGATGCCGATCGCGTCCATGACGGCGACTACCGGATCGATCTTGCCTTCGATCTGGCCGCGACGGTCGGGATAGAGGATGGTGCCGCAGGCCGTCAGTTGGGTCAGCAGGGCAGCGATGAGGGCGCCACCGATGACGCGGGAATGGATGCGCATGTGAATCTCCGGAAAGGTGACTGCAGGAGGTCGGGCAAAAACGTCCGCACCTGATGCTCAGACCATGACGAAGCGGTCTCGGTTCGCCGTTATACTCGCTCGCCAGCTTGAGGACCACCATGAATTCTTTACCGATCGATGCTGTCTCGCCCGCCCTGCGTCAGGCCCTGGCCGAACGCCACGAAGCCGTGCTCGAGGCACCGCCTGGCGCGGGCAAGACGACCCGTGTGCCCTTGGCGCTGCTCGACGAGCCATGGCTGGCCGGACAGCGTATCGTCATGCTCGAGCCGCGTCGTCTCGCGGCCCGCGCTGCCGCCGAGCGCATGGCCAGCGAGTTGGGGGAAAAGGTCGGCGAGACGGTCGGCTATCGCATCCGGCTGGACAGCAAGGTCGGGCCGGATACCCGCATCGAAGTGGTCACCGAAGGCATCCTCACCCGCCGCCTGCAGGCCGATCCGGCGTTGGAGGGCGTGGGGCTGGTGATCTTCGATGAATTCCACCTGAGAAACCTCGATGCTGACCTTGCCTTGGCGCTCACGCTCAATGGTCGTGAACTGTTCCGGGACGATACGGCGCTCAAAGTGCTGCTCATGTCGGCGACCCTCGAAGGAGAAAGGCTGTCGCGCCTCCTGAATGACGCTCCGATCATCACCAGCGAGGGGCGGATGTTCCCGGTCACGACGATCTGGGGCAAGCCGCAGCAAGCCGGCGAGTACATCGAGCCGCGAGTGATCAGCACCTGTCTCGATGCGCTGGCCGAGCAATCGGGAAGCCTGCTGGTGTTCCTGCCGGGCCAGGCTGAAATCCGTCGCGTCCTGACAGGGCTTCAGGACAGCCTCGATGCCTCCCCATCCCTGAAGCGCAATACGTTGCTTTGCCCGTTGCATGGAGAGCTCGACCTGAACCAGCAACGGGCCGCGATCGACCCAGCGCCACCGGGGATGCGCAAAGTGGTGCTGGCCACCAACATTGCCGAGACCAGCGTCACCATCGATGGCGTGCGGGTGGTCATCGATGCCGGGCTTGAGCGTGTTCCGCGCTTCGACCCACGCAGCGGCATGACTCGTCTGGATACCCAGCGGATCTCCAGGGCCAGCGCTACCCAGCGGGCAGGGCGTGCCGGGCGGCTGGAGCCCGGCGTTTGCTATCGCTTGTGGTCCGAAGCGCAGCACGATCAGATGGCAGGCTTCGCCACCGCCGAAATCCAGCAGGCGGACCTGACCGGGCTGGCGCTGCAGTTGGCCAAGTGGGGTGTCCAGCCGAATGAGCTGGCGTGGCTCGATGCACCCCCTGCGGCTGCGTACGCACAGGCCAACGACTTGCTGCGCCGCCTTGGCGCGCTCCAGGCGGACGGGCAACTGACCCGGCACGGTCAGGCGATGGCCGAGCTGCCGAGCCATCCTCGAATTGCCCATCTTCTGCTGCGAGGTCACGAGCTGGGGCTGGCCGAGACCGCGTGCACTATCGCGGCCTTGCTGGGAGAGCGGGATATACAGCGTGGCGCGGGCGCTGACCTGCACAGCCGGCTGGCCATTCTCAGCGGTGAGCAACGTGCCCAGCGCGGTGAGCAGGGAGGCGCCCAGCGCGCCAGGCAACTTTCCCGGCAGTATCGATCCTACCTGCGTGGTCCTGTGTCGCAAGCCGTCGCCGATCCTCATCATCCACGTTGGGTGGGCTGCCTGCTCGCGCTGGCTTATCCCGACCGTGTCGCCCAGCAGCGACGTGATGGCGGGGCCGAATATCGCCTGGCCAATGGTCGGGCAGCGATGTTCACCGAGCCGGACGCCTTGATGAAGCACACCTGGCTGGCCATCGCGGACCTGGGCAGCCGACAGGGCCAGCGGGAGGAGCGGATCTATCTGGCCGCCGACCTCGACGCGGCGCTGTTCGACACCGTCCTGAAAGAGCAGGTCCGTACGGTGGACGCGCTCGACTGGGATGAGCGAGAGGGCGCCCTGCGCGCCGAACGACAAACCAAGGTTGGCGAGCTCGTGCTGTCGCGCATGCCCCTGGCGTCTCTGAGCGATGAGGCACGCGTGCAGGCGCTGCTCGACTATGTTCGACGCAAAGGCCTGGAGCTTCTGCCCTGGACGCCTGATCTTCGTCAGTGGCAGGCACGGGTGGAGCTGCTGCGGGTACTGGATGAGGAAGCGGGTGTCGTCGGCCAATGGCCCGACCTGCGGGATGAGACGTTGCTGCAATCATTGGACGAATGGTTGGGCCCTTATGTCGGCAAGGTGGCCCGGCTCAGCCATTTCGCCCTGCTCGATCTGTCTTCGATCCTGCGCAATCTCCTGCCCTGGCCGCTGCCGCAGCAACTGGATGCCCAGGCACCCCAGACGATGGCGGTACCCTCAGGATCCAGTATTCGTATCGACTACAGCGAGCGCCCACCCGTGCTTGCCGTTCGACTTCAGGAGTTGTTCGGGCAGGCCGACACGCCACGCATTGCCAACGGCAGGCAAGTGCTCAAGCTGCACCTGCTGTCCCCAGCCCGGCGCCCGGTCCAGGTGACCCAGGACCTGGCGAACTTCTGGCGCTCGACCTACCTCGAGGTGAAGAAGGATTTGAAGGGCAGGTATCCCAAGCATTTCTGGCCAGATGACCCTTTGGTCGCGCAGGCCACTGCCCGCGCCAAACCAAGGGGTACTTGAGCTAGGCGACGATGCGTTGAGGCGTTTCAATACACGTGTAGCCAGGACGTGCCTTCAACCATACCCGGCACATCCACCTTATGGATCACGAACTCGGCAGGTTGGGTGTCTTGAATGCTCAGATAGTGCATCTTGTGCCCCTCGATTTCCGTATGTTCGCTACAGACTCCTACGCGAATGCCGCGATGGTCTCTAAGATGGCAGCGCATGTAGCCGTCTGCCCAATCCAGTAGCTCGATCTTCCAGGGATAGGTTGTGCTGTTGTAGTCATAAAGTCCCAGATAACCATTTTTGCTGAAGCCCAGGTGTCCAAGGTTGTCGCCGTAACCTGTGGCCATCAGCTTGAACCAGAGGCGGTCGGGCGTTTTGGAAAGGAACTTCATCGAAAACAAGGGTGATTGACCCATGCCGCCCGCTTGAAGCCAGTTCGCTTCGTTGAATACACCCCAAGCAAGGTGTTCGTTGGGGCGGCTGAAGCGTAACGGCACCTTTTCTTCGTTTTGCAACAGGTAAATTCTGGCGTTGAAGTCTTCGATGGTGGGGGCGGCAAGAACTGCCTTGATTTCTTCATTGATCATGGGTCTTTAATCTCCTGCGGAGTTGGGGGCGTGTCCGGAACGGATACACACCTTCGACTCTGCAGTTGCTTCACCGATAGCAGCAGCGTGAAAGCGTTCCTATAACGGTGAAGCATGTCGCGCAGGTCACTGACTCGCCCAGCTCGACCTGCCGTCGATCCTGCGCAATTTGCTGCCCTGGCAGCTACCCCGTGCATCGCCCTGGGCCGTCAGCCGTTCGACCCCCTCAGGTATCAGTGCGCGATGCGCTCAACCAGGAAGGTCAGGGGATTGCCCATCTGGACATTCATGTAACTGAACCGCGCCGAAGCTTCCGGGGCTTCGCTGCGGGCTTTGACCTGATGGCCAAGATGATCTCGCCAGCGGCACAACAGACTGTCCTGGCCCCACTGCAGGGGCTCAAGCTTGAAATAGTCCACGACCGAGGCATGGCGGTAGAACCCAAGGTAGCCATTGCGGCTGACGCCGAGCTTCTTGTCCTGATGCTCGGCGTTGCCCATGATCATGAAGTTCAGGCGGTTGGGCGTTGTGGAATGAAGCAGGAAACGCATTACGCAGGCAGGATGCTCGTTCCCCGCAACCAGCCAATCGCTTTGTCCGCCGATGCTTGCTCCCTCGGCGTCGGTAAACAGGCTGGGATAGAGGGCTCTACGGCGCCCGGAAGGGTCAATCGCATGAATCCTGCCGAGAAATACCTGTGCGTTCAGGGCCCAGTTGGAGGTTTCGGGGGTGTCTGTCATTGAGGTGCTCCGCAATAGGATGGCGCCAGCCTGCGCGTGGTCGGGTCATGGCGCGTTCGAGTCAGATTCGTGGCGGGCATCAGTCTGGATAGCTGGAGCCAAGGGCGGGAGAGCGAAGGCTTTCCCGACCTTGCACGGCTCCAGCCCAGTGGGTGTCACCGACGGCGGGCGGAGGTGTCCGGCCCGCCCATCGTTCAGCGGGTGCTGGCGACCTTGTCGACGGCCTTGATGATCACCTTTGCCACCTCTGCAGGCTGCGATTGCTGGGGTACGTGGCTGGTGCCCAGCTCGGTGGTCTGTGCGCCCAGCTTCTTGGCGAAGGCGCGTTGCAGGCCTGGGTCGATCATGCGGTCCTGACCTGCAACCACGTACCAGGACGGTTTGCTGCTCCAGGCAGCAGCGCTGGTGCGGTCCTCGAAGGCCGAGGCGCGGATCGGGCCCTGGGTGGCGGTCATGATGTCGGTCTGGGCCTTGGGCAGGTCCTGGGCGAAATCGGTGGCCATGCCTTGGGGCGTCAGGTACAGGTAGCCGTTGCCGTCGGCCGCGATCTGGCTGATGCCGGGTGGGGTCGGGTAGCCCTGGCCCAGGTCCTTGCTGGCCTGGCCGGCATCGGGTGCGAATGCCGCCACATAGACCAGCCCGCGGACGTGGGCGTCGGTACCTGCCTGGCTGATCACCGTGCCGCCCCAGGAGTGGCCGACTAGGACCACGTCCCCTTGCTGGTTGTTCAGCACGCGCCGGGTCGCGGCGACGTCCTCGGCCAGCGAGGTCAGCGGGTTCTGCACCACCGTGACCTTGATGCCCTGGGCCTGCAGCAGCGGCACGACCTTGGCCCAGTCCGAGCCGTCGGCGAAGGCACCGTGGACGATGACCACCGACGGCTTGGCGGTGTCGGCGAAGCTGCTGCCGAGGGTGAAGATCGAGGCAGTCATTGCTATTGCGGTGGCAAGCGTTTTGAATCGGAACATGGCGCGGTCTCCTGTGAGTGATGGCTGTATTCTCGGTAGGATCTGCCTGCACGGGTATCGGTCGAATGACCGAGCCTCCAACTCACCCGAATTGTGGACCGCTCATGCCTGTTGCCGACTGCATCCCCCTGGAAGACGCCATCCTCGCCTTGTCGATGGTGGGTGACCTGAGCATGGGCCAGCCTATCGATCAGTCGCGCCGCACGGCGCAGCTGGCGCGCAGGCTCGCGCACGCCTGCATGGGCGAGGGCGACCACCTGCAGGTGGCCGCTGATGTCGCACTGTTACGCTGGTCCGGGTGCACTGCCAATGCTGAAGATTTCACCCGCCTGCTCGGGGACGACGTGGGGGGGCGTCAAGCCATGCTCGCGCAGACCCTCGACGCCGCCGGGCAGCGGGCGATGCTGCAGACCGGGCCGCTGGCGCGCGTGCACTGCGAGGTGGCTGGCGAGGTTGCAGTTGCTCTTGGACTGGGCGCGCCAGTGGAGCAGGGGCTGCGGCACGTGTTCGAGCATTTCGACGGTAGCGGTCGTCCATCCGGCCTGCGTCATCCACAGGTGCCTGAGGTGGTCTATCAGGTGGTGCTGGCAGGTGACCTGGAGATCCTTTCGCGAGCGCGGGGTCTCGAGGCTGCGCTGGCCTGGATCGAGGGGCAGGCCGACCAGCGGTACCCGCGCAGCCTGGTGAGGGAGCTGCGGTGTCAGGCGGCGGACTGGTTGCATGACTTGCAGGAGGCTGAACAAGCGACGGCCTCGAATACAGCTTGCTCCGATGTGCCTTTGACCCTGGTCGCCGATGTCATCGACCTCAAGCTGACCTGGCTTGCGGGCTATTCGCGTGGTGCGGCTGCGCTGGTGCATGACGCCGCCGGGCTGATGGGCATGTCGGCGGCGCTGCAGGACGTGCTGAGGCAGGCTGCGCTGGTGCATGGCATCGGCCGCGCCGCGGTGCCGAACCGGGTATGGAACCTGCCAGGAACATTGCTTGAAGGCGACCGCGAGCAGATTCGCCTGGTGCCCTACTGGACTCAGCGCGCTTGCGCGCAGGTACCGACATTGCAGCGTGCGGGCAGGCTTGCCGCACACGCCTACGAGCGTCTCGATGGCAGTGGTTATTTTCGTGGCGTGGAGGGTGATGCCCTCGCGCCGGAGCAGCGCTTGCTGGCCGTGGCGCTCGCCTGGCAGGCGCTGCGGGCCGAGCGTCCATGGCGAGCGGCGCTTGGCCAGCAGGAGGCCGAGCAGTTGCTCAGGCAGGAGGCGCAACAGGGGCGCTTCGACCTGCAGTGTTGTGAAGCCGTGTTCGCTGCCGCGCGCGGGGAGCGCAAGCTGCCGGCAGCCAAAGGGGGCGGTGGACTGTTGAGTGAACGCGAAAGCGAGGTGCTGCGCCAGATCAGCCTGGGTCACAGCAACAAGGAGGTCGCGCGGTTGCTGGGCATCAGTCCCAGTACTGTGCGCACCCATGTCGAGAGTACCTTCCGCAAGCTCGAATGCACCACGCGCGCTGCAGCCACCTTGAAAGCACTGACGCTTGGCTTGATCTGACACAAGGCAAAGCGCGTTTGCTGGAAGCATTACAGCCTTATGGGCGCGACCGGTTTACCAAGAAAGTGACAGCGCTGAAGACTTCAGCCATCTGACATCAATGCTTGGGAGAAACCGGTGAAAAATATCGAAAAAGTGACCAACGACGACTTAATGTCGTTCAGCAATCTGACACTCGTGAACTGCACCCTGGATGTGATCCACAACGGCGTCACCTATCCCGTTGTGCTGAGTCAGCGGGAAGACTATGCCAACCAGTTCGATTCCACGCTTTGGGATTGGCTGGTGCTGGGAAATCGCAATGCGGTATTCGACGATGCCCGCAGGATCTTCAAGTTCAAGTTTCACAAACAGGAGCCCAACCGGATTTACTACCACATCTGGGGCACCTCGGACCGAAGCGCGAAGAAGATCGCGCGCAGTGACAAAGGTTATCTGGGGATGTATGTCAGCGCCGATGCCAAGAACCCCTGGAAGCTGCAACCGCTGGAGTGGGATGGAAAGCGGCTGCGTTGCTTCCTGCGTGACCACGATGGCAACAGGGCCACCGTTGGCGAGTACCCTGAGTCGGCTGGGCGATACGTTGGTGCTGCGGGCGGATATGTCGACCACCTGAACACGTTCGCTGAAGGGGTGAGCGAGTTTTTCGTGACGCCTGTCGGGTAAGCATCAGGGCAATCGTGCCGTGGGACGGTGATCAGTGGAGTCGCTGAGGTATGACTCCACGTATCACGGCTGCAGTACCCGCGCCGCCGCAACGCTCAAGGCACTGACCCTCGCGTTGTTGTAAGCGCTGGGGTTCAGTTTGTGGGAACCACGAGGAACTCGGCGTCGTTCCCTTCGTAAGTGTTCAGGAAGTGGTAGGTGAAGTTATCGAAATGGGGGTCGTCCTGCCAGGTCTTCACGCCATGCCCTTCGTGATCACGCAAGCGGCAGACCCAGCCATTGGGCGCGTGCCGCAACGGTTCGAGTTTCCAGTAGTCGGTCACCTCGCTGACCTGATAGAGCCCGAGATAGCCGCCGACGCTTCGCCCAAGCCTGCTGAATCCGCTCGACCTGCTGATCATGTAGTGCAGGCGGTCTTCGGTCTTGGAATGAAACTCGAAGTCCAGAATCAGGGAAGGTTGGTCACCTCCCGCCTGCAGCCAGTCGTCCCCCGGAACTACGCCCCAGGTGAATTTATCCGTCGTTTTGCTCCGCCTGATCGGGACGAGCACGTCCCCCTTCATCCAGAAGAGCGTGGCTTTGAAGTCACGCTGTAGCTCGGTTGCGGAATCTGTTGTCATACCCATTGCATGCAGCTCCTGAGGGTGGCCCGCGACTGTCGGGCGTCGTTCAGGAGTGTCGATGCAATACGTTGGGCAGGGCACCGCGAACGCTTTCCAGAGCGTTGCCGTCATCCCGCACAGCTTTCAGTTTCCCGCAGCGGCGCCGGCCTCGCTCTCCAACAGCATGAACAAGCGGTACAGCACCACACTGCTGAACAACTGCAGGAAGCCACTGAGGCTGTCCAGCACCAGTTGCGCGCCTGGCTGCGGCTCTGGGAAGGCCATCAGCAGCAGGCCATCGAGCAGCCATAGCGGTGCGAGCACCGACAGCACGCAGATCAGGATGCGCATGAAGTGCCCGGTGGTCATGCGTGCGCTCTCGCGCATCGACTGCATGACGGGTAGGCCACGCAGGACCAGCAGGTACTCGGCGAACACCAGGTTGATCATGATCCATACGCCCGGGAAGATGAACAGCGCCAGGCCCGCCATGATCAGCAGCGAGCTGATCAGGATCAGCAGGGCCAGCGCCGGCCACAACTGCACGGCGCGAGCGAACAGGTTGCGCTTGCTGATCTGTTGGCCGTTGCTGCGGGTATCCAGGTAGAGGATCAGCGCGGCGCTGTACAGCGGGTAGAACAGCAGGCTGACAAGCATGCCGTAGGCCGGCGAGGCGTCGTCACCCAACTGGCGGTACAGCAATTGGCTGAACAGGGCTTCCAGCACCACCAGCGGCAGGCACAACTGCAGGATGCTGGTGAAGTGGCGGCGGAAGAAGTAGAGAGAGTCGCGCAGGATCGTCAGCGGGTTCATCGGTCTATATCGCAGGAAAAAGCAGTGCGTCACTTTAGCCCAGGAGCGGGCGATGCTGAAAAAAGTTTCATCGGCCCTGTAATTGAATCCTGCCCAGGCACGCCCCATCTTTGACCTTGTCCGATGTTCCGCATGGCCCAAGAGGTAGCCCATGAACACTGAAGAACAAACCCTGATCGACGGTCTGTTCGGCCGCATCAAGCAGGCCGAGGATCCCCAGCAGCCGCGCGATGCCCAGGCCCAGGCGCGGATCGAGGAGCATCTGCGCCAGCAGCCTGCGGCGCCGTACTACATGGCCCAGGCGATTCTGGTCCAGGAGGCGGCGATCAAGAAGCTCGACGAGCAGAACAAGCAACTCGAGGCCGAGCTCAGACAAGCCCGCGCCCAGGCCCAGCAAGAGGCGCCAAAGGCCAGTGGTGGCTTCCTGTCGAGCATCTTTGGCAGCAGCGCGCGTAGCCCGGAGCCTCAGCGTCCGGTCGCGCCGCCCCCTGCCTCCGGTTCTGGTGGCTGGCGCGAGCCTGCGCCCCAGGCCTATGCCCCACAGCCCCAGGCGCAACCGCAAGGTTTCGCTGCGGCCCCGGCGCGCAGTGGTGCGAGCAGCTTCCTCGGGGGTGCCATGCAGACCGCAGCGGGCGTGGCGGGTGGTGTACTGCTGGCGCAAGGTATCAGCAGCTTGTTCAGTCATAACTCGCAACCCAACGAGGTGGTCGAGGTGATCCGTGAAGAGCCGGCGCCGGCCAGCGACAATGGCGGCTGGAATGATCAGGACAACCAGCGCCAGGTTGCCGACAACGACGGTTGGGGCAATGATCAGGGCGGCTTCGTGGACAGCGACTACGACAGCGGCGGCGGTGGTTTCTTCTCGGACGATGACGACACCTTCGTCTGACGCGTCTGGCATAATCGCGGGATTCCCGGGGGCGCATTGCGCCCCTTTCGCCTTTATCCCGGGGCCACCAGGTGAAAAAGATCGCGCTGTTCGCGGATGTGCAGAACCTCTACTACACCGTGCGCCAGGCCCATGGTTGTCACTTCAATTACAGTGCCCTCTGGTCCCAGGTCAGCCGCGATGGCGCCATCGTCGAGGCCGTGGCCTATGCCATCGACCGGGGTGACAGCAAGCAGCAGCAATTTCAGCAGATCCTGCGCAACCTCGGTTTCGAGGTGCGCCTCAAACCCTACATCCAGCGCAGCGACGGCTCGGCCAAGGGGGATTGGGATGTGGGCATCACCCTGGACGTGTATGAGGCCGCCAGCCGGGTCGATCAGGTCGTACTGGCCTCCGGCGATGGTGACTTCGACCAGTTGCTCGAGCGGGTGATGCTGCGCCATGGCGTCGAGACGGTGGTCTACGGCGCGCCAGGGCTCACGGCGCTGTCGTTGATTCGCGCAGCCACGCGCTATGTACCGATCGAGGGTGATTTGCTGCTGCGTCACTGAACGGGCGCACTCACCCCTTCCTGCCGTTGCCCTGCAAGTGATCCAGCGGCACCCGGCGCTCCACCGCGCTGGACAGGATGATCGACGTCTTGCTGAACCCCAGTTGCGACACCTGGTTGATCAGCGCCTCCAGCTCATGCATCGAACCCACTGCCGCCTGCATGATCACGCACGGGTCGCCCGTGACCCGGTGGCATTCGGTGAGCTGGGGGATGCGCGCCAGGGCGTCATAGGCCTGCTGGTTGCCGTGGCTGGCCAGGCGCAGTTCGATGATGCACTGGATCGGCAGGCCGATCTTTTCCAGGTCGACCTTGGCGGCGTAGCCAGTGATCACTCCGCTGGCCTCGAGTTTGGCGACTCGCTCGGCCACCGCAGGCGCCGACAGGTTGACCTGACGGGCGAGCTGGGCATAGGTGGCGCGACCGTCTTCGAGCAGGGCGGCGAGCAGCATGCGATCGTACTTGTCCATGGGTCTCTCGTTGCGAATGTGCAATCAACGGGAAAACAGGCGAATTACCGTTCATTGCAAAGTGTATGGGCCTATTAAACGTGTTTTGTAACTTATGTTTACGGGAGCGCCTTCCTAAACTAAGTCACCCGTAAACGGATTTCGAGTCTTTTGTCATGCCTGCCTCCCGTCGTTTCCCCTGGCTGCTGATCGGCGCCTTCATTGCCCTCTACCTGGTCTGGGGGTCTACCTACCTGGCCATTCGCATCGGTGTCGAATCCTGGCCGCCGTTGCTGATGGCTGGGGTACGTTTTGTCATTGCCGGCAGCCTGTTGTATGGCTTCCTGCGCTGGCGCGGTGTGCCGGCTCCCACCTGGGCGCAATGGCGGGCGGCGGGGGCGATCGGGTTTCTGTTGCTCAGTTGCGGCAACGGTGGCGTGACCCTGGCCGAGCATGCCGGCGTG
The DNA here is from genome assembly GCF_016624805.1 of Pseudomonas sp. S44. Classification (NCBI taxonomy): domain Bacteria; kingdom Pseudomonadati; phylum Pseudomonadota; class Gammaproteobacteria; order Pseudomonadales; family Pseudomonadaceae; genus Pseudomonas; species Pseudomonas sp. S44. The sequence continues at coordinate 32,202 of NZ_JACVTY010000026.1, read as the reverse complement.
GCATCGGGCGTTGCAGCGCTGGCGGTGGCCACGGTGCCGTTGTTCACGTTGCTGTTCGGGCTGTTGTTCGGTCATCGCAATTCGCGTCTGGAATGGGCGGGGATTTTCCTCGGGCTTGCCGGTATCGGCTTGCTCAACCTCGGTTCGAACCTGCAGGCCAGCCCCATGGGGGCAGCGTTGATCCTGTTCGCAGCGGCGGCCTGGGCTTTCGGCTCGGTGTGGAGCAAGAACCTGCCCTTGCCCCAGGGCGCCATGGCCAGTGCTGCCGAGATGCTGGTGGGCGGTGCTGCGTTGTTGATCGGCAGCGCCCTGAGCGGTGAACGCCTGACCCAGATGCCGACGGCGGCGGGTTGGGGGGCACTGGCCTATCTGATCTTCTTCGGCTCGATCGTGGCCTTCAGCTCGTACATGTACCTGCTCAAGCATGTGCGGCCGGCGGCCGCGACCAGCTACGCGTACGTCAACCCGGTGGTGGCGGTATTGCTCGGGATTGCCTTTGCTGGTGAACGGATCGGCGCCGAGGAATGCCTGGCGATGGGCGTGATCGTCGGAGCGGTGGTGTTGATCGGGCTGCCACAGTGGCGGCGCGCGCCACGGCAGGTGGCCTGAGGAGCAGGTGCATCCGTTGTGGTGCAGCGGGCGTCAAAGCCAGCGCAACACCAGGGGGCTTGCGGTAAACTGCCGCCTTCGCTGAACCCCCTGACGGTATCACCATGAATTTCGCCAAACTCGGCCTGATCGAACCCCTGCTGCGCACCCTGCAGCAGCGGGACTATTCCACCCCGACCCCGATTCAGGCCCAGGCCATCCCCGCCGTGCTGGCAGGGCGCGACCTGATGGCCGCAGCCCAGACCGGTACCGGCAAGACCGCCGGTTTCGCCTTGCCGGTGTTGCAACGCCTGGCGCTCGAGGGTGAGAAGGTGGCCAGCAATTCGATCCGCGCGCTGGTGCTGGTGCCAACCCGCGAGCTGGCCGAGCAGGTGCACGCCAATATCCGTGAATACGCCGAGCACCTGCCGTTGAGCACCTACGCGGTGTACGGCGGCGTCAGCCTCAATCCGCAGATGATGCGCCTGCGCCGTGGCGTCGACCTGCTGGTGGCCACGCCGGGCCGCCTGCTTGACCTGTTCCGCCAGAACGCGGTGAAGTTCGGCCAGGTGCAAACCTTGGTGCTCGACGAAGCCGACCGCATGCTCGACCTGGGCTTTGCCGAAGAGCTGCGGGCCGTGTACGCCGCCTTGCCACGCAAGCGCCAGACCTTGCTGTTCTCGGCGACGTTCTCCGACCAGATCCGCATGCTCGCCGGCCTGGCCCTGAACGATCCGCTGAGTATCGAAGTCAGCCCGCGCAACGCCGCCGCCACCACCGTCAAGCAATGGCTGGTGCCGGTAGACAAGAAGCGCAAGGCCGACCTGTTCTGCCACCTGATGCGCAAGCAGCGCTGGAAGCAGGTGCTGGTGTTCGCCAAGACCCGCAACGGCGTCGATCAACTGGTCGAGCGGCTGCTGGCCGAGGGGGTCAATGCCGATGGCATCCATGGCGATCGTCCACAGGCGACCCGTCAGCGGGCGCTGGATACCTTCAAGGCGCGTGAAATCCAGGTGCTGGTGGCGACTGACGTCGCTGCTCGCGGCATCGATATCGACGACCTGCCGCTGGTGGTCAACCTCGACCTGCCGATCGTTGCCGAGGATTACGTGCACCGCATCGGTCGTACCGGGCGAGCGGGTAACAAGGGCGAGGCGATTTCCCTGGTGTGTGCCGACGAGGTGCAACTGCTGTCCGCGATCGAGGTCCTGATCCGCCAGACGTTGCCGCGTCATGAAGAGCCGGACTTCATCCCCGACCACCGGGTGCCGATGACCGATGCCAGCGGCCAGGTGCTGAAAAAGCCGAAAAAGCCCAAGAAACCCAAAGAGAACAGTGCCAAGCGCGGGCTGGGCAAGTGGATGGACAGCTCGGAAGATTCGGCACCGACGGTCAAGCCGGTGCGCAAGGTGCCGAGCTTCAACAGCGGGCCACGCAAGCGCAAACCCTAGTGCTGAGTCTTGTTCAAAAATCTGAAAGCCAGCCCAATCCCTGTGGGAGCGGGTTTACCCGCGAAAAAGACACCGCGCTGCCTGGCACGGGCTACGCCCGTGTTCGCGGGACAAGTCGGAGCGCCGAACCGCCGCTCCCACAGGGGATTGGGCTGGCCTTCAGATTTTGAACAAGACAGCTGCTCCCACAGGGATTGGGCTAGCCTTTAGGTTTCGAACAAGAGAGTGGCTCCTACAGGGAGGCCGCCTTACGCTCGGACAACCACTCCAGCGCCGCCCGTCCGGCCCATAGTCCGCTGGCAAAGCACGCCGTCAGCAGGTAGCCCCCGGTCGGTGCTTCCCAGTCCAGCATCTCGCCGGCGCAGAATACTCCGGGTAGTTGCTTGAGCATCAAGCCCTCGTCCATCGCCTCGAAACGCACGCCACCGGCACTGCTGATCGCCTCATCCAGCGGCCGCGTGCGCACCAGTTCGATCGGCAGCGCCTTGATTGCCTGCGCCAGGCGCACGGGGTCGGCAAAGGTGGCCTGGTCGGTCAGCTCGCGCAGCAGCGCGGCTTTCACACCGTCGATGCCGAGCTGCCCATGCAGGTGCTTGGCCATCGAGCGGGAGCCACGGGGCTTGGCCAGGGCCTGAGCGATTTTATCCACAGGGCGATCCGGCAGCAGGTCGAGCAGCAAGGTGGCGCGTCCGTTGCGCTCGATACCGGCGCGGAGCGCCGCCGACCAGGCGTACACCAGGCTGCCTTCCACGCCTTGGGCGGTGAGGATGAACTCGCCCTTGCGCGGGGCACTGCCAGGTACGCTCAGGGCGATGTTTTTCAGGGGCGCGCCGGCGAACTTGTCCTTGAGCAGGTCGCTCCAGGCCTGGACTTCGAAACCACAGTTGCTCGGGCGCAATGGCGAGATATCCACAGCGCGCTCGGCCAGCAGTGGCACCCAGCTGCCGTCCGAGCCCAGGCGCGCCCAACTGCCGCCGCCCAGTGCCAAGACCACGGCAGTGGCCTGTACCAGGCGTTCGCCCTGTGGATAACCGATTCGCAGTGCGCCTTCCGTGTCCCAGCCAAGCCAGCGGTGCCGGGTGTGGATAACCACGCCGGAATCGCGCAGGCGTTTGAGCCAGGCGCGCAGCAGCGGCGCCGCTTTCATGTCCGTGGGGAAGACCCGCCCCGAGGTGCCGACGAAGGTGTCGATGCCCAGGCCGTGGATCCACTGGCGCAGGGCGTCGGCATCGAAATCACGCAGCAGCGCGTCGATGGCTTCGCGGCGTTCGCCATAGCGACCGATGAAGGCTGGGTAGGGTTCGGAGTGGGTGATGTTCATGCCGCCGACGCCCGCCAACAGGAACTTGCGCCCCACCGACGGCATCGCATCGAACACCTCGACCGCCACACCGGCCTGAGCCAGGGCCTCGGCAGCCATCAGGCCGGCGGGGCCGCCGCCGATCACGGCGACGAGGGGAGGGGAGATGGTGTGGGAATCGGTCATGGTGGCGGCAGGCTGTGGAAAAGAGTCGGCATTCTACCCCAGCGGTGCCTGCGCAGATACTGTTCAAAAAATGAACAAATCTTTGCAGGTCAGGCAGTTGAAGGGCTCCAGGGGCTTTCTCGCAGGTTATCCACAAGCGGTTCCACAGTCATTGTGTGTAACCCAGGACCCGCGCCGCGGTGTGATGAAGGATGCCGTGACGCCGAGCCAGCGCCTCGCGGTCCTTGCTGTAACCGCCGCCGATCACCCCGACCACCGGGATATCACGGCCAAGGCACTGGCGCAGTACCGCTTCGTCGCGGGCGGCGACGCCCGCATCGGTCAGTTGCAGATAACCCAGGGCGTCGTCCTTGTGCACGTCGACACCGGCGTCGTACAGCACAAGGTCGGGCTGGTAGAGCGGCAGCAGGTAGTTCAGCGCATCGTTCACCACCTTCAGGTACGCCGTGTCGTCCATGCCGCGCGGCAAAGGGATGTCCCAATCGCTCTGGGCCTTGCGTGCCGGGAAATTCTGCTCGCAGTGCAACGACACGGTGATTGCCTCTGGTGTGTCGTGAAGGATGCGTGCGGTGCCGTCGCCCTGGTGCACGTCGCAATCGAAGATCAGCACGCGGTGTACGCGTCCGGCTGCGAGCAGGTAGTGGCTGATCACCGCCAGGTCGTTGAAGATGCAGAACCCGGCCGGGTGGTCGTAATGGGCGTGGTGGGTGCCGCCGGCCAGGTGGCAGGCGATACCGTGACGCAGGGCCATCTCGGCGGTCAGCAGCGAACCGCCGACGGCGCGCACGGTCCGCCGTGCCAGTGCCTCGCTCCAGGGCAGCCCCAGACGGCGCTGGTCTTCGCGTGAGAGCTCGCCGTTCATGTAGCGCTCGATGTAGGCGCGGTCATGGGCCAGGGCAAGGATGTCGTTGGGGCAGAGTTCGGGGCGCAGCAAGGCCTGGTCGGTGGTCAGCCCGCTGTCGATCAGGTGATCGTGCAGCAGGCGGAACTTGTCCATGGGGAAACGGTGTTCCGGCGGGAACTCGGGGCTGTAGTCTTCGTGGTAGATCAGCGGCAGGGGCATGGGCAGGATCGCAGCTGGAGGCAGCGTTGATCTTGCCAGTGGGCCGGAATGCCACGCAACTCAAACACCCATCAGCGTTGTGCCGAGGCGAGCACCCGTCGCCAGTCCGGCTCGTTCATGCGCCCGAGGATGCGCGCCTTGCCGCTGCCATCGACCGACACGAACAGCGCGCTGGCGTAGCCACTTTCGCGTTCGCCCGGGGCAACCTTGAGCGTGCGCTGGAAGTGATCGACGCAGCCGTTGTGGGTCACCAGCACGAGATTATGCCCTGCACGCTTGTGCGCCATGGCCTGGCCTGCGAAGCCGCTTTCGCAGCCTTCGAGCCAGTCCTCGCTGGTCACCGTGTCGCCGACGATGAAGTGTGCGGTCTGTCGGGTGCGCAGCTTCGGGCTGCTGAGCAGGTCGGCGCCGTCCAGCCCAAGGCGTTGCAACCCTTCTCCGACACGCTGCGCGGCCTGGCTGCCGGAGACGGTGATTCCGGTGGGGTCGTCCAGGCAAGGGCCGGGCGCGCTGTCGCAGCGCTCGGCGTGGCGAATCATCACGATCACGCTGCCTTCGGCCCACTTCTGCAACAAGCCGCTGGCGTTCAATTGTCGTTCATTGCCAAGGTTCACGATGTGTGTCCTCGTTGACGACCACAGCATCAATCCGGCCGCGGCCAGCACCAGGGCGAGGCCGGCGGCCCAAGCCTTGCGCGAACGTCGGTGTCGCTTGCGGCGGGTGGGGAGGGCCAGGTTTTCCAGGATGTCGCTCGACAGCATGCTCGGGCTCCGGCAGAGAGGGCCGCGCACAGGGCGGCGGCAGGTGATGGCATTCTGTGAAGCGGCCTGTCTGCACCGAGTGAAGCCGTTGTGAAAATTGCATTGGGCCTGGGGGGCAGGTGAAAAGCGCCCCCGGCGCCTAATCTGTAGACTGCAGGACTGAAAACCTGGAGCCCGTCCCGATGACCCCGATCCTCAAGCTCGAAAGCGCCCGCCTGGTGTTGCGCCAATGGCATGACGACGATTTGCAGGCGTTCGCCGAGATGTGCGCCGACCCGCAGGTGATGCGCTATTTTCCTGCGCCATTGACGCGTCTGGAGGCCGCCGCGCTGATCGGACGCATCCGTGGTCATTTCAACGAATACGGCTACGGTCTATGGGCATTGGAGCGCATGGACAGTGGTGCCTTCATTGGCCTGACCGGATTGCTCAACGTCAACTTCGACGCCCCCTTCGCTCCGGCGGTCGAGATCAGTTGGCGTCTGGCCCGTCGTCACTGGGGCCAGGGCTTTGCCAGCGAGGCGGCCTGGACCTGCCTGCGCTGCGCATTCGCCCAGTTGCGCCTGGATGAGGTGGTGTCGTTCACCACTCAGGACAACGTACCCTCGCAGAAGGTGATGCAGGCGATCGGCATGGTTCAGGACGAGGCAGGCAGCTTCGAACATCCGCGGCTGCCCGAGGGGCACCCGCTGCGCCCGCACGTGCTGTATCGCATCGACCGTCCGCGCTGGGAGCGAACCCTGCATGCCTGAATGGGCCGCCATGCACGGAGGCAATGACAAATTCTGTATGATTTGCGCCAATGCCCGAATTGCCGTGACACCTGTTAGGAGAAGCCCCCGATGAGCCATGTGTTGGACGACCTGGTCGACCTGTTGAGCCTCGAATCCATCGAAGAGAATCTGTTCCGTGGTCGTAGCCAGGACCTGGGCTTTCGTCAGTTGTACGGCGGCCAGGTGCTGGGCCAGTCGTTGTCGGCGGCCAGCCAGACGGTCGAGGACGCGCGTCATGTCCATTCCCTGCACGGCTATTTCCTGCGTCCTGGCGATGCCAGCATGCCGGTCGTCTACTCGGTCGATCGGGTACGCGATGGCGGCAGTTTCAGCACACGCCGGGTCACGGCGATCCAGAAGGGCAATCCGATCTTCACCTGCAGCGCGTCGTTCCAGTACGACGAGGGCGGTTTCGAACACCAGGTGCAGATGCCCGATGTAGTCGGCCCCGAGAACCTGCCCAGCGAAGTCGAACTGGCCCGCGCCATGGCCGACAAGCTGCCCGAGCGAATCCGCGACAAGGTGCTGTGCGCCAAACCCATCGAGATCCGCCCGGTGACCGAGCGCGATCCGTTCGACCCCAAGCCGGGCGATCCGGTGAAGTACGCCTGGTTCCGCGCCGACGGCAGCCTTCCGGACATCCCGGCGCTGCACAAGTACCTGTTGGCCTACGCCTCGGATTTCGGCCTGCTGACCACCTCGCTGCTGCCGCACGGCAAATCGGTGTGGCAGAAGGATATGCAGATCGCCAGCCTCGACCATGCACTGTGGTTCCACCGTGACCTGCGTGCCGACGACTGGCTGCTGTACGCCACCGACAGCCCGTGGGCCGGCAACGCCCGTGGTTTCACCCGCGGCAGCATCTTCAACCGCGCCGGGCAACTGGTGGCCTCGTCCACCCAGGAAGGCCTGATCCGCCATCGCAAGGACTGGGCATGAGCCTGCACGAAGTCCGCAACTGGGTGTTCGACATGGACGGCACCCTCACCGTGGCGGTGCACGACTTTGCCGCGATCCGCGAGGCGCTGGAGATTCCGCCCGAGGCCGACATCCTCACCCACCTTGCCGCGCTGCCCCACGAAGAGGCCACGGCCAAGCACGCCTGGCTGCTGGAGCACGAGCGCGACCTGGCGATCGCCTCGAAGGCCGCGACCGGCGCGGTCGAGCTGGTACGCGAGCTGTCGGCGCGTGGCTGCCGACTGGCGATCCTCACGCGCAACGCGCGGGAGCTGGCACATGTCACGCTGGAGGCCATTGGCCTGGCGGACTGCTTCCCGGTCGAGCACATTCTGGGACGCGACGAGGCGGCGCCCAAGCCCGACCCGGATGGCCTGTTGCAGATCGCCCGGGCCTGGGGCGTGGCGCCGTCGGAGCTGGTGATGGTGGGCGACTACCGCTTCGACCTGGATTGCGGGCGGGCGGCGGGGGCCAGGACGGTGCTGGTCAACCTGCCCGACAACCCCTGGCCGGAGCTGGCGGACTGGCATGCGGCGGATTGCCGGGCGTTGAGGGCGATGCTTGGCTGAAAGATTGCGCTGGGTTCTTCGCGGGCAAGCCCGCTCCCACAACAGCCCTCATAGCTTCTGAATACTGTTGTGTTACCTGTGGGAGCTGTTGTTTGCCGCTGCGACTTGCCCGCGAAGAACACCCCGCAACCCCAATGTAATGAAACGTCACCCATGACGATTCACTGACATCCCACTACATACCCGGACACTGGCAAGGGCAGCCCGCTGACTAGAATGCCCGGTCTTGAATGAGACCGATTCTCTGTCACGCATCCGCTGTTGCCAGGAGCCCTCCGATGCCTTCCATTCTCCGTTCCGCGCGGCGCCTGCTGCCGTTGCTCATGCTGCTGGCCGCAGGCCTCGGCACTCTCCAGACCGCCAGCGCCGCCCAGGTTACCGACGTGCTCGGGCGCAAGGTCGAGGTCGATCATGCGCCCCAGCGTATCGTCCTCGGCGAGGGGCGGCTGTTCTTCGCCCTGGCCCTGCTGGATCGCGACAACCCGTTCCAGCGCGTGGTTGGTTGGCAGAACGACATGCGCCTGCTCGACCCGCACACCTACGAGGTCTACGCCAAGCTTTATCCACAGGTGGCCAAGCTGCCGCTGATCGGCCAGGCCTCGGAGCAGAGCGTCAGCGCCGAGCAGATCCTGGCACTGAAACCGGACCTGGCGATCTTCAGCATCGCCGGCGAAGGTCCGACCCAGCACAGCCCGGTCGCCGACCTGCTGGAGCAGGCCGGTATCCCGGTACTGTTCATCGACTTCCGCGTGCACCCGATCAAGAACACCCGCGTCAGCCTCGAAGCCCTGGGCACCTTGCTGGGTCGCGAACAGCAGGCGCGGGAATACCTGGACCTCTACGACAGCCACCTCAAGCACGTCACCGACCAGGTGGCGGGGCTCAAGGACAGTGAGCGCCCGAAGGTCTTCCTCGAACTGCTGGCAGGCGTCTGGCAGGCGCCGGGGCACACTACCGGCAAGAGCGGCCTGGGCAGCGTGGTCGAGGCGGTCGGTGGGCACAACATTGCCGCCGACGTGGTGCCCGGTGCGCTGGGCGACGTCAGCGTCGAATACGTGCTCAAGGCCGACCCGGACGTCTACATCGCCACCGGCAACCGTGCCCCCGGCGTGCTGCTCGGCGCCGGTGTGAGTGCCGATACCGCACGCCAGAGCCTGGCCAGGATCATCGCGCGCCCCGAGTTCGCACCACTGCGCCCGATCCGCGATGGCCAGGCCCATGGCCTGTGGCATGACTTCTACAACTCGCCGTTCAACATCCTCGCCATCGAAGCCATGGCCCGCTGGGTTCACCCCGAGCGCTTCAAGGATCTGGATCCGCAAGCGACCATGACCGACATCAACCACTTGCTGAAGGTCGGCCTGGACGGCCACTACTGGATCGACACCAAGTGACCGCCCAGGCTCTGGACGGCGCCGCGCTGGCAGCCTGGCGTTATCGGCGCCTGCTCTGGCGGCGCGCCGGGCTGGTCGGAGGGCTGGCCGTGCTGCTGGCGCTGGCGGTGCTCGGCGACCTGGCCAGCGGCGCCTCCGGCATGGGGCTCGGACAACTGCTGCATGGGGTGTTCGACCCGAACGCACTGAGCGCCACCGAACGGGTGATCATCTGGAACGTGCGCCTGCCTTACGCGCTGATGGCGGTGCTGGTCGGGGCCGCGCTGGCACTGGCCGGCGCCGAGATGCAGGCGATCCTCGACAACCCGCTGGCCAGCCCTTTCACCCTGGGTGTGTCCTCTGCCGCGGCGCTGGGTGCGTCGCTGGCCATCGCTTATCCGCTGTCGGTTGCCTGGCTGACGCCGAGCGCCCAGGTGACGGTGATGGCGTTCGTCTTCGCCTGCTTGTCGGTACTGCTGCTGCAGGCCATGTCGCGGCTGCGCGGTGCCGGGGTCGAGAGCCTGGTGCTGTTCGGTATCGCGCTGGTGTTCAGTTGCAACGCATTGGTGTCGTTGCTGCAATTGCTGGCCACCGAGGATGTGCTGCAGCAACTGGTGTTCTGGACCCTCGGCAGCCTGGCGCGGGCCAACTGGCAGAAGCTGGGCATTCTTGCTGCGGTGCTGGCGCTGGTGCTGCCGTTCTCGCTGCGCGCCGCCCCGGCCATGACCCTGCTGCGCATGGGCGAAGACCGCGCCCGCAGCTTCGGCGTGGACACCCGGCGCCTGCGCGTCGCTTCGCTGCTGCGCATCAGCCTGCTGTCGGCGACTGCGGTGGCCTTTGTCGGCACCATCGGGTTTATCGGCCTGGTCGGCCCGCACATCGCCCGCCTGCTGGTGGGTGAGGACCAGCGCTTCCTGCTGCCGGCGAGTGCGCTGGTCGGGGCATTGCTGCTGTCGCTGTCGTCGATCGCCAGCAAGCTGATCCTGCCAGGGGTGATCGTGCCGGTGGGGATCGTCACTGCCCTGGTGGGCGTCCCGGTGTTCGTGGTGCTGGTGTTCCGGCGGGGGAGAAGGTTGTGAGCTTGCGTATCGAAGGGCTGTCGGTCAGCTATGGCGCGCGTCGGATCATCCAGCAACTGAGCCTGCCGCCGCTGCCGGCGGGCAGCCTGGTGGCGCTGGTCGGGCCCAACGGGGCGGGCAAGTCCACCCTGCTGCGGGCCCTGGCCGGACTGGAGCGGATGCAGGGCGCGGTGCACCTGGGCGATGAGGACGTTACCCGCCTGAGTTTCGCCGAACACGCCCGGCGCCTGGCCTACATGCCACAGCAACTGCCGCCGGGGCTGGCGCTCGGGGTGCTGGAGAGCATCGTCGCTGCGCTGCGCGTGGGGGCTGCCGATGACCTGTTGGCGACCGCCTTCGATGCGCTGCGCCAGTTGGGCATCGAGCACCTGGCCGAGCAAGGCTTGGACAGCCTGTCCGGCGGCCAGCGCCAACTGGTGGCCCTGGCTCAGTTGCTGGCGCGCAATCCACAGGTGCTGTTGCTCGACGAGCCGACCAGCGCCCTGGACCTGCACTACCAACTGCGGGTGATGGATGCGGTGCGTGAGCGGGTGGTGCGCCATCGGCTGTTGGCGGTCGCGGTGCTGCACGACATCAACCTGGCGGCCAGCCATGCCGATTGCCTGGTGATGCTGGAGAAGGGCCGGGTGGTGGCCTGCGGCACCCCGGCGCAGGTACTCGAACCGCAGTTGCTGGCGCAGGTATATGGCGTCGAGGCGCGGGTCGAGCAGTGCTCTCGTGGTCGCTTGCAGGTGCTGGTGGACCGGGCGCTGCGCTGAGCCTGCCGGCCCGGCTGCACGCCCGCTCCGTCGGCCGCAGTCAGGCGAAGACGAAGTACTTGCGTACGGTCTCGACCACTTCCCACGTGCCTTTCATGCCGGGCTCGATGACGAACACATCGCCACCCTTGAGGTGCTTGGGCTCTTCGCCTTCGGGGGTGATGATGCAGTAGCCCTCGAGGAAGTGGCAGAACTCCCACTTCTCGTAGTTGACCTCGAACTTGCCAGGCGTGCAGATCCAGGTGCCCATGATCTTGCTGCCATCGGCCGACAGGTAGGCATTGAGGTTGACGGTGTGCGGGTCGCCGCCGATGCGTTTCCACTTGGTCGCATCGACCACCGGGGTCGGACAGGTTTCGCGCAGGACGGTGATGAAGTCGGACATGGCAGGGCTCCTGATGACGGGCTGAGTGACCCGTCACCTTAGGGGCTGGGCGAAAGGCACGGTTGCCTGCGCTCGACGTTCATCTGTCTGGATGCGCTATGGCGTTCACCTCGACGGTGATATGCGCAAGCTCCTCGTGTTCCGCCAATGCCTGGCGTACACGGTCGGCACTCAGCTCTGTAGTGCAGGCCAGGCCGAGGATGCAGGCGTACTGGTCCTTGCCGACGCGCCACAGGTGCAGATCGGTGATGTTCGCCTGGACTGGCAGCGCGGCGACCGCTTCGCGGATTTCTTCGACCAGTGGCGCGTCCATCTCGGCATCCAGCAGCACCCTCCCGGTGTCGCGCAGCAGCCCCCTTGCCCAAAGCGCCACCAGTACTGCGCCAAGCAGGCCCATGACTGGGTCGAGCCAGGCGGCGCCCCACAATTTGCCCGCCACCAGGGCGACGATAGCCAGCACGGAGGTCGCCGCATCGGCGATGACGTGCAGGTAGGCCGAGCGCAGGTTCAGGTCGTGTTGGTGGTGGCCATGCTCATGGTTTTGCTCGTGGTGGTGGGCATGATCGTCGCGCAGCAGCCAGGCGCAGATCAGGTTGACTCCAAGGCCGATCACAGCGATGAAGATTGCCTCGTCGTAGTGGATGGGACCGGGCGTGAGCAGGCGCTCGACCGACTGGAAGGCCATCACCCCCGCGACCCCGAGCAGCAGCAGGGCGCTGGAGTAGCCGCCCAGGATCTCGATCTTCCAGGTGCCGAAGGCAAAGCGCCGATCTGTGGCATAGCGGCGTGCTGCGGCGTAGGCCAATAGCGAAAGGCCCAGGGCCAGGGCATGCGAGCTCATGTGCCAGCCATCGGCGAGCAGCGCCATGGAGTTGAAGAACCAGCCCCCGGCGATTTCCGCGACCATCATGATCGCCGTGAGCCAGACGGCCAGGCGCGTCTTGCGCTCGGCACCGAGGTTGCTGGTATGGAACTGATGGCTGTGCAGCCATTTGTCAGAGGCGGTGGCCTTCATGGTTTATGATGCTCCCGTATGATCCAGAAATATACTATACCCCAGTATACATATCATGATGTGAGGCGCCATGGCACACACGTTGAAGAACAAGAAGTCGCTGCTGACCCGAGTGCGCAAGATCAAGGGTCAGGCCGGCGCACTGGAGAAGGCGCTCGAGCAGGAGAAGGACTGTCTCGCGATCCTGCAGCAGATCGCTGCGGTGCGCGGGGCGGTAAACGGCCTGATGGCCGAGGTCATGGAAGGGCATATCCGCGAGCACCTGGTGGCGGACGGGCTGAGCATCCAAGAGCGCCAGGAAGAGGCGGACAAGGTGGCTGCGCTGCTGCGCTCCTACCTCAAGTGACTTCAGGGGCTTGAGCCAGCGGGGTGTCGCGCAGGGCTTATACCCCAGGGGGGTATTGATGATGAGGATCGGTAGGGGTGGGTAGGGCGCAATACCGCTGCACCCCGACCCTGCGCTGTTCTAGGCCCACCAGTAGCGCACGAAGTGGAAGAACACCGGCGCGGCGAAGCACACCGAATCCATGCGGTCGAGCATGCCGCCATGCCCTTCGATCATGTGCCCCCAGTCCTTTACCCCACGGTCGCGCTTGATGGCCGACATCACCAGCCCGCCAAAGAAACCCATGGCGTTGACCGTCAGCGCCATCAGCGCTGCCTGCCAGAAGTTGAACGGGGTGATCCAGCACAGCAGCGCGCCGACCAGCGTGGCCAACGCCACCCCGCCGGCCAGGCCTTCGACGGTTTTGGACGGCGACAGGTTGGGCGCCACCTTGCGCTTGCCGAACAGCTTGCCGCACACGTACTGCAGCACGTCGCTGATCTGCACCACCAGGATCAGCCAGGCAATCAGCAGCAGGTTGCGGCCCTCGTAGCCGGGGATGTCCAGGGTCATCAGCGCAGGCACCGACGACACGCAGTACACCGCGATCATCAGGCCCCACTGCACCTTCGAGGCGCGCTCCAGGAAGCGCGTGGTATCGCCGCCAAAGCTGGCCAGGATCGGCAGCAGCAAAAACAGGTACACCGGGATGAAGATGCTGAACATGCCGTACCAGTCCATGGCGATCAGCAGGTACTGCACCGGCAACGCTACGTAGAACGCAGCCACCAGCGCTGGGTAGTCGCTGCGCCGGGTCGGGGTGAGGGTCATGAACTCGCGCAGGGCGTAGAACGACACGCAATAGAACAGCACGATCACGCCGTACTTGCCGAACACGAAGGCCAGACCGATCACCAGCACCATCACCCACCAGGCGTTGATGCGTGCATTGAGGTTGTCGATCACTGCGTGCGGCGCGGAGGCTGCGCGCCACTTGAGCAGGCGACCGATGATGCTGGCCAGGAGCAGCAGGGCGCCGATGCCGGCGAACAGGGACAAGGTGTTGTGATCCATCTCAGACTTCCTTCGGGGCCAGGTTCAGCAAGGCTTGACGGGCCCGCTCGAGAAACGCCTGCTTGCTTTCGTCAGGCAGCACCTGCAATGGCTCGCCGAAACTCAGCGTGCACAGCAGCGGCAACGGCAGGGCGCGGCCTTTGGGCATCACCCGGTTGAGGTTGGCGATCCACACCGGTACCACCTCGATTTCCGGCTGGGCAGAGGCGAGGTGGAACAGGCCGCTCTTGAAGGGCAGCAGTGGATCGTCTCCAAGATTGCGCGTGCCTTCCGGGAAGAAGATCAGCGAATCGCCCTGGGCCAGGGCATCGAACACCGGTTGCAACGGGTTGTCCTGGCCCTCGCTGCGCTGGCGATCGATGAGGATGCCGTTGAACACCTTGCGTATGACGAAATTGCGCAGCCCGGGCTTGTTCCAGTAGTCCGCGCCGGCCACGGGCCGCGTTCGGCGCCGCAAGGGCTCCGGCAGGGAGGTCCAGAGCAGGACGAAATCGCCGTGGCTGCTGTGGTTGGCGAAGTACAGGCGCTGCACCGGTTGGGGCGTGCAGCCGAGCCACAGGGCACGGGCGCCGGTGATCAGGCGCGCGGCGGAGGTGATGGCGAAGGCGGTGAGGGCGGCGAGCATGGTGCGGGTCATCCGGTGAAGGGCAGTGTCAGCAGGGTAGCCAAGGTCAACAGCAACTGCAGGCCCAGGCACAGGGCCTGGCGGCGCAACAGGGTGAGTGCAGCCTGGCTGCGAGTTGGCCAGTCGCGTGGGTCGTCGGCGCGAGCCTTGAGGTTCAACTCGAACAACGCTCGGTCCAGGGCGCGGGTGTCGTCAGTGAGCCGGGTACTGCTGGCCAGGCGATCGAAGAGCTCGGCATCCAGGGCCACGCGCACGGCCCAGTACTTGTGGGCAAGGCCGAGGAGCAGCAGCACGATGCATAGCGCACTGGCCAGCGGATGCAGGTGCAGGCCGAGCAGTGGCGCGAGGCCGTAGGCGACGGCCAGCAGGGTCAGGGCGTCAGACAGCCGTTCCAGTTGTCGGCCACGGGCTAGCAGGGTGGCGACCAGGTGCAGGTTCATGGCTGGACTCCGAGTTGCAGCAGGGCATGACGGTGGCCGGGGTGCAGTACTACGCCCGGGCGGGCCTGGCGGATGAGGGCTTCGGCGGCGTCGATGTCGGCGCAGCGGCCGCTGTGGATCAGCCAGGCCGCCACGGCGCTGGCGCTGCGTGAATAGCCCAGGGCGCAGCAGACCAGCAGCGGGCCTTGCTGGCGCAGGCGGTCGATGGCTTCTGCGGCTTGGAGCAGCAGGGCGGGGCTTGGGGGGATGAGGTCCAGGGTGGGCAGGCTGAGGTAGGTTGTCTGTTCTGGCCCATTCGCGGGCAAGCCCGCTCCTACTGGTTCAACAGGCGCTGTGGCTGGCCATGGGCAGGGTAGCTCCGCACACAAATCCACCACCGCCGCAAAATCACCTGCCTCGCCCAATCCGGGAATCCGTCCCAGATATACCCCGTCGCATACTTCATCTGCCTGCGGATGCCGCCAGGTCCAGGCTCGGGAGTTGATCCAGGCGCCAACCAGGTAAGGCGCCAGCAGCCAGGTCGCGGCGTTCGACAGATGCCCATCCGCAGCTTTCTGAAATCCGCCAGCTCCCAGCAGCACATAGTTCAGCGCTACCACCAGCAACGCCACTGCCGGCCACAGCAAACACAGCCACCCTCCACCCAGCCTGAAGGCCAGCAGCGCACACAACAGGGCGCCGATGCCATAGCGCAAGCCAAGCCGCCAGCGTTTCGGCTCACGCGCCAGATGCGCCTCGCGCAGCGGCAACGCGCCCTGGTGCGGCCATAGCCACAGGCACAGCAGCCCCACCAGCGCGCCGCTGGGCAGGTCTATGAAGTGGTGCTGCCAGGTGGTCAGCACCGAGAGCCCGATCAAGGCCATCCAGCCGTGCACGGCCCAGCGCCAGAGCGGTTTGCGGGTGTGCCGGGCGAACATGCTCCAGATGATCACCAGCAGTGCGATATGCAGCGACGGTGCCTGGTTATAGGGTTTGTCGAAGCCCATCAGCACATCGAACAGCCAGCCGAACACGCCTGCCAGTTCCGGTCGCTCGAAGGTGAAACGCAGCGGCCACAGCAGGAAGCAACTGACGCTGACCAGCTGCGCGGTCAACAGCGCCAGGGCATGGCGGTCCATCTCCCGACGCGTGAGCGGCAGCAGGAATGACAGGCCGTACAACAGGTCGATCGACCAGTACGGAATGATCGTCCATGGCCACAGCGGCATGTGCCGTTCCCAGCCGAACACCAGGCTGCCGACATCGTCGCGCCCGGCGGTGTAGGTGTTGGCCAGGCCGTAACTGAGGAAGAAGAACGGCCCGAGCAGCAACAGCCACAGGACACCGCGCCGGATCAGCCCGGCTTCGCGCGTCATCAGCGAACCCGCTGTGCCAGGCTGACGCTGAAGATGCCCCACTCGTCGATGCGCTGGGCGATCTTGCGAAAACCTGCCGCCTCCACCAACTGGTCCATCTCGGCCTGGCTGCGCCGGCGCATGACCCAGGCGTCGCCGCCGCGGTGGCTGGTCAGGGCACGGGCGATCATCTCCAGTTGCGGATGCCATGGCTGGCCGGTGTAGACCAGGTAGCCGCCGTCTTCCACGGCGTCGGCCAGGCCCGCCAGGGAGTCGCCCACCCGTTGGTTGCTGGCGAACAGCTCATAGAGCCCGGACACCACCGCCAGGGTGGGGCGCGGGTCGAGGCTCGCCAGGCTCTGGCGGTCGAAGGCATCGCCCTGGACGAAACGGGCAATCTCGCCCAGGCCCTTTTCGTCGATCAGCGCGCTGCCCTGCTGCACGTTCAGCTCGCTGTAGTCGCGCAGCAGGATCGAGTCCGGCAATTGCTCCTGCAGCGCTTCGAGGATGTAGCGGCCGTGGCCGGCGGCGATGTCGACGATGTGCACAGGTCGTGCCTGTTCGCGCAGGCGAGCGATGGCCAGGCGCAGCAGTTCCTCGACATGCACCTTGCGTTGGCGGATACCACGCCAGCCGATGGCATCGAGGTAGTTGCGATCGATCAGCTCGCCCAGTTTGCCCTTGCCGGTCGCCTGGTTGCGGTACACGTAGTCCAGGGTGCTGCCGGAGTCGAAGCCGGTGTCGAAACCCAGCTTCACCCCTTCGGACAGCCCCTTGCCCAGGCGCAGGCTGGCGCGGTAGCTGCGCCAGTAGAGGTCGCGCGGCGAGTTGTGCGGCAGCGGTGCGGCCAGGCTCTCCGCCTCGGCGCAGCTGGCACCGACCTTGTCGGCATCGAGCAGCGAAGGCGCAGGCAGCGGTGCGTCGAAACAGTGGGCGATGAAGCGCTCGATCCGCGCCAGGGCGTGGGCGCGGTCGCGTTCGCCGAGGGTGTCGTGGAAGAAGCCGGGCAGGATATGCATCTCCTTGCGCGGGCTGCCCAGGCGCTCGAAGAAACGCTCCTGCGGGCCGCGTTCCACCACGAAGTCCGCGCCAGACACCAGCAACTGGGTCGGTATCTGGATGGCCTGGGCGTCGGCGACCACTCGGTCGGCTGCCTCGTACAGGCCCAGCAGCACGGTCACCGAGATCGGTCGGCTGATCAGCGGGTCTGCGGTGTACGACATCACCCGTTCCGGATCATGGGTGAGCAGCCGTGGCTTGACGTAGCTGTTGACAAAGAAGTTGCCGCGCAGGGCCTTGAGCAGTTTCAGGCCGGGGCGAGCGAAGGGCACGTAGAGCTTGACCTTGAACGCCGGCGAGGCCAGCACCAGGCAGCGCACCTTGGGCGCGTAGTCGTGGGCCCAGGTGGCGATCAGCACTGCGCCGACGCTCTGCGCCAGCACGACCATATCGGGCTCGGCGATACCGTGCCGCGCCTGGATATGTTCGATGAAGGTCTGCACGTCGCGCACGCTGGTGGCGAAGCTCGGACTGTCGCCACGGGCCCCTGGCGACAGGCCATGGCCACGGGCGTCCCAGGCGAAGATGTCGTAACCGGGCAGGTCCAGTTCGTCGGCCAGGTGCGCCATGCGCCCGCCGTGCTCGTGTCCGCGATGGAACATCACCAGTGCCCGGCGCGGCTGGTGCTCGTTGCGGGTGGCCGGCCAGTGCCGGTAGTGCAGCTCGACGCCGTCGTGGGTCGAAAAGTGCAGCGATTGCGCTTGGCGCATGGCGAAAGTCCTTGTCCTGCGGCGATGGGGTCAGCGGGTTTCGGCCAGCCCGTGGCGTACCCGGTTGTAGAGGGTATAGAGCGAGAGCAGCAGGATGACCAGCAGCAGGCCGTTGATCCACGTTGGATTCAGCACGCCGAAGGCCACGCCGGTGCCCAGTACGCCGAAGCCAAAGGCCCGGTCGCTCTTGCCCATCGGGCCGTCGTAACGCCGCGAAGCACCGGCCAGCGGGCCCATCACCCCGGCGTATTCACTGATGACGGCAAGCAACACCACCAGCACCACCAGTGCCGGCGACACCCCGACCAGCAACGCGAAGGGCAGGTACAGCGCCGCGTCGGCGATCACGTCGCACAGTTCGTTGAGGTAGGCACCGAGGGTCGATTGCTGGCCGAACTCGCGGGCCAGCATGCCGTCGACGGCATTGAGCGCCATGCGCAGCAGCATCCACACCGGGACGAGGATGAACAGCCAGGTGACGTGGGGCAGCCAGGCGAGCAGCAGCCCCAGCAGCACCGACACCAACGCTGCGGCGACGGTGACCTGGTTGGCCGTGACGCCGCGATCGTAGAGACGCTGCACCGAAGGGCGCAGCAGAGCCTGGAAGCGGGGTTTGAGCTGATAGATGGATGGCACGGTGAGTTCCCTGTCGTGGTGCGGCGTGGAGGGGATTGTGGGGAAAGAGATTGGCGGGCGGCAAGGGGGTGGCGTGTGGTGGTTCACATCTGTGCACCACAGGGGCTCGGCAGGCTACAACGCATCCCGCGCCTTGCCGCGATACACCCGCAGCACATCCGCCATTACCGCCAGGGCGATTTCCGCTGGCGACTTGCTGCCCAGGTCCAGCCCGATCGGCCTGTGCAGGCGTTCGATCTGCTGGGCCGGTCGACATGCTGCATGTTCGGTTACCCCGTTCCAATCGTTGGCGCCCCACCCCATGTCTGTGGCAGTGTTGGCTATCTGGCCAGCCCCACAGGGACCGACATGCAGACTCGCAAAACCGGTGTTCGCGCCCAGCAGGCCGACCGCACCAAGGACAACATCCTCAAGGCCGCGGTTAAGGTCTTCAGCAAGGAGGGCTTCACCGGCGGGCGCGTCGAGCAGATCTCCACGCTGGCCAAGTCCAACGACCGGATGATCTATTACTACTTCGGCAACAAGGAAAAGCTGTTCATCAGCGTGCTGGAGCATATCTACGCCAGCTTCAACCAGGCCGAGGCCAAGCTGCGCCTTGACTTGTCCGACCCCGAGAGCGCGTTGCGCCAACTGGTGGCGTTCATCTGGGACTACTACGTGCGTCATCCCGAGTTCGTTACCATCCTGGCCACCGAAAACCTTCACCAGGGCCAGCACGCGCGCAAGTCGCAGAACCTGCAGGCGCTGTCCGGCGAGGCGGTCGGCGTGCTGCGGCCGATCATCGAGGCGGGGCAGGCCAAGGGCCTGTTCCGCAATGACATCGACATCACTCACGCCTACCTGATGATTGCCTCGCTCTGCTATTTCTATAACTCCAACCGCCATACGCTCAGCTCGTTCCTCGCCGTGGACCTCGCCGACAAGCAGGCCAAGGCCGACTGGCTGGACTTCATCAGCGATCTCGCCCTGCGCGGCCTGCGCCGCTAGCCTCAGTGGCTGCCGGGGTTGGCGCGTACCTGCGCGCTCTTCGCCGCCAGCCCTTGCCAGGCCGGTTTGTCGGCGGCGAAACGCTGGCGCAGGTAGGCGGCCATGTCCGCCACCTGGCGGTCCGAGAGGCTATCCCTGAAGCCGGGCATATAGCCCAGGTCGCGGGTCGCAGGCGTTGGAATACCGTGCAAGATCACGCGCAGCAGGTTGTCCGGCACATCGCTGTGCACGTTGCTGTTGACCGCCATCGACGGGCTGACACCGAACAGCTTCGGCCCCAGGCCATCGCTGTGACAGGCCATGCACGCACCTTTGAATACCCGCTCGCCATTGCTGATGGACAGTTGCGTATCGACCTGAGGCGCAGCCTGGGTCGCGACCGTCTGCGGCTCGCCGTCCAGTGAACTCAGGTAGTGGGCAATGGCCCGCACGTCGCTCTCCGGCAAGGTCGCCAGCTCGCTGACCACTGGCCCCATGGGCCCGGCGGCGACACCGTGCTTGTCGGAGAAACCGGTACGCAGATAAGTGAACAACTCGCTCTCGCTCCAGGGCGTGGACGACTTGCCCAAGGCGTTGAGTGCTGGCGCCTCCCAGCCATCGACCATGCCCCCGGCCAGGTAGCTCTTGCCGGTTTTTTCCGCGCCCATCAGGTTGCGCGGCGAGTGACAGGCGGTGCAGTGCCCGAGGCCGTCGACCAGGTAGGCGCCGCGGTTCCACTGCGCACTGCGCTGCGGGTCGGGCTGATACTCGCCGCGCTTGAGAAACAGCGCGTTCCAGCCAGCCATCAGCGGGCGCTGGTTGAACGGGAAACGCATGTCGTTGGCCGGGGCCTCCTGGCGCACGGGTGTCTGCGACATCAGGTAGGCGTACAGCGCCTGCATGTCACCGTCGGTGATATTGCGAAACGAGGTGTAGGGAAAGGCCGGGTACAGATGTCGGCCGTCGCGGCTGATGCCCTCGCGCATGGCGCGCTCGAAGGCGGCGAACGACCAGCGGCCGATGCCGGTTTCCGGATCGGGCGTGATGTTGGTGCTGTACAGCGTGCCGAACGGCGTTTCCATCGCCAGGCCGCCGGCATTGACCTTGCCGCCGATGACCGTGTGGCACACCGCGCAATCGCCGGCCGCCGCCACCTGGCGCCCGCGTTCGAGCATCGCCGCCGACCAGCTGCCGGCCGCCGGAGGCGTCACCGGCGCGATTTCCGTGCGAAAGGGCAGGGCGGTGGCGAGCATGCCCAGGGCGGCACCGAACACGCCGGCGATCGAGCCGAACCACCACTTCGAGCGTTTCGACGCGGGCTGTGCTGGCGCAGACGAATCCTCGCCGTTACCGCCAAGCGCAGCACGCACCCGTTCGGCCGTGATCGGCAACTCGCGAAAGCGTATGCCGGTGGCGTCGAAGATCGCGTTGGCGATGGCCGCCGCGCTCGGCACCGAGGCCGACTCGCCGCTGCCCATCGGTGGTTCGTGTTGGCGCGGCAGCATCATCACGTCGATGGCTGGCAGCTCCGGGAAGGTGAGGATCGGGTAGCCGCCCCATTCCTTGCTGGCTACCGTCGATTCCTCGAAGTGCACCTGTTCCTTGAGTACGCGGCTGGTGGACTGGATCACGTTGCCGTGGATCTGGTGGCGCACGCCCTCGGGGTTGACCATCATGCCCGCGTCATGGCCGATCACCACACGGGTAACGGCCACCTCGCCGGTGCGCCGGTCCACCGCCACATCGGCGACCCAGGCCGCCCAGGCGGCGCCGAAACCCGGGAATTTGCTGTGGATGTAGCGCGCATAGGCAAAGCCGCGACCGCGCAACACATCGCCCTCGGCGGGTGCCTGCATGGGCTGGGTGTGCGCCTGCCACTGCGCGCGTTCGGCGGTGGCCTTGACCAGATCGATGGCACGCGGGTCGGACAGGTGGCGCAGGCGGTACTCGACCGGGTCGACGCCTGCCGCGAAGGCCAGTTCGTCGATGTAGGACTCGTGGGCGAAGCTGTTGGGCATCGCCGACACGCCACGCATCCACGAGGCGCGTACCAGCGGTGTCATGTCATTGATGGTGACGCGCATGTGTTCGTAGTCATAGGGCGGAATCGAGGTGCGGTCGCCCATTTCGAACAGCGCCGGCACCGGTTCCACCGCGCCGGTCAGCAGCAGGGCGAGGGTTGGGGCGCCGTTGGAGGGGTAGCTGGTCTGGAAGTCGTAGGCGGCGACCGTGCCGTCGGCGTTCAGGCCGCCGTCGATCTCCATCAGTTGCGCGGTGCCCTTGGGCTCCCAGACATGCTCCTGCTCGCGGGTCAGTTGCACCCGCACCGGGCGTCCGACCGCACGCGACAGCAGCACCGCGTCGGCGCACACGTCGTCGGCGCAGTTGCGGCCGTAGCAGCCCGCCGCCTCCATGCGGATGATCTCGATGCGCGCTTCGGGGCACTCCAGCAACCAGGCGAGATCGGCGCGCAGCAGGTGCGGATTCTGGGTGCCAGACCAGACGCGGATCTGGCCTTCGGTGAAGTCGGCCAGGGCACAAGACGGGCCGATCGAGCCATGCAGCTGGTAGGGCCACAGGTAACTGCGGCTCAGGCGCTGGCTGGCATTGGCGATGCCCGCGTCGACCTCGCCCTTGTCCAGTACGGTGCGCTGCACCCTGGGGTTGTCGCGGATGGCCTGGGCGACGTCGCTGAGGTCGGGCAGCTTGCCAGTGAACGGCTTCCAGCTCAGCTTGAGGTCGTGGGCGGCGCGGATCGCCTGTTCCTCACGCTCGGCCACCACGCCGACGAAGTCGCGGATCACCACCACGGCGACCACGCCAGGCACATGGGCGATGGAGCTTTCATCCACCGCCAGCAGGCTGTTCCCGACGAAGTCGCCACTGTCGTGACCGGCATAGGGCGGGCGGATCACCCGGCCGTGGAGCATGTCGGGCAGGCGCATGTCGTGCACGTAGGTCAGCTCGCCGGTGGCCTTGCCGGGGATGTCTACCCGCGCGGCGCTGCGCCCGACCAGGCGATAGTCCTCGACGGCCTTGAGCGGGGCGTCGTCGGCGATGCGCAATTGCTGGTTGTGTCCGCGCACCAGGTCGGCGAAGGGTAGGCGACGGCCGTCTTCGGCGATCACCGCGCCTTCTTCGATCCGCAAAGCATTGGCTGCGCAGCCCAGCTCAAGGGCGGCCTGCTGCAGCAAGAAGCGTCGCGCCGTGGCCGCGGCCTTGCGCAATGGCACGGCGGAAATCTGCAGGGTGGCGCTGGCGATGGTCGCGCCCTGGTTCGGCGCACGCTCGGTGTCGCCGAGCACCATGTGCACCTGGTCCATGCGCAGGTCCAGCTCCTCGGCGACGATTTGCGCCAGCGAGGTGCGGATGCCGGTACCCAGGTCGACGTGGCCATTGAAGGCATAAACCAGGCCGTCGTCGCTGACGGCGATGAACAGTGCCAGTTCGCGGTCCTTGATCACCGGTGTCACGCCCTTGGCAACCGGCCCCGAGGGTGGGGTGATCTCGTCGACGATCAGCAGCACGCCGCTGCTGGCCAGCAATTGCTCGCGTGAAGGCACCTGTTGCGAGTGATTCATGAGGTTCTCCGGATCTCAGGCCTGGCGGCCGGCGGCGCGGCGCACCGCGCGCAGGATTTCGACGTGGGTGCCGCAGCGGCAGAGGTTGCCGGACAGTTCGTTGCGGATCTGTTCGTCGGTGGGATTGGGGATACGGTCGAGCAGGGCCTTGGCGGTCATGATCATGCCGTTCATGCAGTAGCCGCACTGGGCCGCCTGTTCGTCGATGAACGCCTGCTGCACCGGGTGCGGTGCGGCCTTGTTACCGAGACCTTCGAGCGTGATGACCTCGCGGCCTTCGGCGCCGGCCAGCGGAATCACGCAGGAGCGCGCGGCCACCCCGTCGATGATTACCGTGCAGGCACCGCACTCGCCCAGGCCGCAGCCGTACTTGGGGCCGTTCAGGCACAGGTCGTTGCGCAGGATCAGCAGCAGCGGTGTGTCGGCGTCGGCGCTGACATCCACAGGCTGACCGTTGATCCGCAGGGAGATGGTTGTTTGCATTGTTGGCTCATCTCTGGGGCGCTACCAAAGAACACAATTGGTGCGCTTTTTCGGTAAGTACTCACTACATGAAATGGTGAGCAAGAAGCAGGCCAGAGATGGAATGGAAGGGGTAGGGGCGGTGCGGTGCTAGCCAGCCACTTCGTCGCTGTCGATCATCTTGCGCAGCAGGAACAGGATCGCCACCCGCTCCCCGGCATTGAGGCTGCCCATGCTCAGCTCACTGATCTGTCGTGCGCAGGGAATCATCGCATCGAGCAGCGCCGAGCCGCTCTCGGTGAGCTCGACGATGACCTTGCGCCGGTCGTCCGGGTCTGGCGACAGTTGCACCAGTTCGCGGGCCTTGAGGCGCTCGACGATGCCACGGATGGTCGCCTGGTCCACCGCCGTGGCCTTGATCAGCTCGGCCTGGGAGCTGGGCCCATGGTCGCGCAGGGCGCACAGGGTGACGAACTGGATCGAGGTGAGCTGTGGGTCGCACGCCTGCTGCTGGAAGATCGCCGTATGCCGCTGGTACGCCTTGCGCAGCAGGTGGCCGATCTGTTCGGTGACGTCATAGGGCGTGGTGTCGAGCGGGGTGGCAACGGGGGCGGTTTTCTTCGGCATGTGATGGCTTGGGCTGTGTGGGTTGGCTGGCCGGCCCCCGAAAGCGGAGCGCCGGGCCAGTATAACCCCTATCGGGCCTTGGACTCCTCGGGCGCGACCACCTCGCCGGCCAGCACCACGGCCTGGTCGTCCAGGTAGATATCGCAGTTGCGCAGCGGGATATCCAGGTGGCACGGGGTCTTGCGCTTGCCGCCGACCTCGGTGTTTGGGCCGGTGGAGAACAGGAAGTTGCCGTAGAAGGCGCGGGCGTCCATGCACATGCCGTCGTTGCGGTCGTGCAGGCCCATGGCGGTCCATTGCGCGCGGGGTTGCAGGCCCCAGCCGATGTGGGAGATGCCGTACACCTCGGGGTCGTTGAAGTACTTCATGTAGTCACGCAGGTACTCGGCCTCGAAGCCGCCGTGGATACCGGTGATGAAGCCTTTCTCGATCTCCAGGGTGATGCGCTCGCGGCAGTAGTTCTTGAACGGCAGGATGATGTCGCCGACATCCAGCACCAGCGTGCCTTCGGCGCTGTCCTCGTTCGGCCAGGTGAACAGGAAGCCACTGGGCCAGTGGTCCCAGCGCCCCGGCTCGTCGGCGTAGCCGTATTCGGTGACCGCCGGATACTGGCCGAGCGGGGCGTGGAAGTCGCTGCCGGCCTTGGAGCGCACGTGCATGCTGCGCGCTTGCTTGAGCAGGGTCTCGGCGGCCAGCACGCGACGCTTGTCGTCCTCGGTGGGCAGCATGCGCGCCAGTACTTCCGGGGGTTCGACCGCCAGCAGGATGCGCGTGCCGGTCTTGAGGATCTGCTCCTGCTCGGGAGAGTGCAGCAGCATCATGGTGTCGACGATCAGGTCGGCCGCTTCCAGCGCCCGCTGGGCGGCGATGTTGCCGGTCAGCGCGGTGTCGCCGCAGTAAGCGGTCATGTCGTTGCCCATCGCCGTGGGGTGGTTGAACGACGGCAACTCCACCGCATAGACCTTGGCCTTCAGGCGCTGCGCGGCCTCCATCGCGGCGTTGACCGTGCGCGGGTCGGAGTAGTGGCTCTTGAGCACGGCGACGCTCTGGGTTTCGTCAACCCGAGACAGTTTCAGCACGTGTTCGAACATCTGGGTCAGCTCTGCATTGCTCACCGGCATGGGGGTTCTCCTGGTCAGGACTCAAGGGTCGAGCGGCTGCACCACGGCAGTGCCGGGCGCGTCATCTCGGTGCAAAACAATAGTGTGTACACCATATTTGCTCAGATGAAAGCGCATCCCGCCGATTAGCGCAAGCCTTGCGATCAAACGTTACCTATCCACACATATTCCAATGTTTGCGGTAACAATTACCGCGTTATCGCCATTGATCGCGGTCCTTGAAAATATTTCGCACTGCCTCTTCCAATTAAAAAAATAGAGCGTATACACTCTAAATCGTCGAGCGGCCGAACCGCTGGCAACACATCAGAACAAGAGGAGACATACCCATGCGGGGTAGGCAGAAAATCGCAATCGTCGGTGCAGGTCTGGGTGGGGCGGCGGCCGCTACGTTGCTGCAGCAGGCCGGGTTCGACGTCGAGGTGTTCGAGCAGGCGCCGGAGTTCACCCGCCTTGGTGCGGGCATCCACATCGGCCCCAACGT
Source organism: Pseudomonas sp. S44 (assembly GCF_016624805.1). Classification (NCBI taxonomy): domain Bacteria; kingdom Pseudomonadati; phylum Pseudomonadota; class Gammaproteobacteria; order Pseudomonadales; family Pseudomonadaceae; genus Pseudomonas; species Pseudomonas sp. S44. Next base: position 6,500 of record NZ_JACVTY010000026.1, on the reverse strand, counting down.
GATGAAGATCTTCCGGCGCATGGGCCTCGAGCAGAAGCTGGAGCTGATGAGCTCGCACCCGGACTTCTGGTTCAGCCGCGACGGCAAGACCGGCGACTACCTGGCGCGGATCCCGCTGGGCGAGTTCGCTCGCCGCGAGTACGGCGCCTCGTACATCACCATCCACCGCGGCGACCTGCACGCGCTGCAGATCGAGGCGATCAAGCCGGGCACCGTGCATTTCGGCAAGCGCCTGGAAAAGATCGTCGACGAGGGTGACCAGGTGCGCCTGGACTTCGCCGACGGCACTCATACCGTGGCCGATATCGTCATCGGTGCCGACGGCATCCACTCGAAGATCCGCGAGGAACTGCTGGGCGCCGAAGCGCCGATCTACAGCGGCTGGGTCGCCCATCGTGCGCTGATTCGCGGCGACAAGCTCAAACAGCACGCGGACGTGTTCGAGGACTGCGTGAAGTGGTGGACCGACGATCGTCACATGATGGTCTACTACACCACCGGCAAACGCGACGAGTATTACTTCGTCACCGGCGTACCGCACGAGGCCTGGGACTTCCAGGGTCCGTTCGTGGACAGCAGCCAGGAAGAGATGCGCGCCGCCTTCGAGGGCTATCACTCGACGGTGCACAAGCTGATCGACGCGACCGAGTCCATCACCAAGTGGCCGCTGCGCAACCGCAACCCGCTGCCGCTGTGGAGCCGTGGCCGCCTGGTGCTGCTGGGCGATGCCTGCCATCCGATGAAGCCGCACATGGCCCAGGGCGCCTGCATGGCCATCGAGGACGCGGCAATGCTGACCCGCTGCCTGCAGGAAACCGGGCTGTCCGACCACCGCACCGCCTTCGCCCTCTACGAAGCCAACCGCAAGGAACGCGCCTCGCGGGTGCAGTCGGTGTCCAACGCCAACACCTTCCTCTACACCCAGGAAGACCCGGCGTGGGTCTACGGCTATGACCTCTACGGCCAGGAACTGAAAAGCGGGGAGGCGGCATGAGCAGCTTCGTCGCCGGCGGCAACGTCAGCGCCAACGGCATCCGCCAGCACTACCTGCGCTACGGCGGCAAAGGGCCGGCGCTGATCGTGGTGCCGGGGATCACCAGCCCGGCGATCACCTGGGGGTTCGTCGCCGAGCGCCTCGGTCTGCACTTCGACACCTATGTGCTGGACGTGCGCGGGCGTGGCTTGTCCTCCAGCGGTCCTGGCCTGGACTATGGCACCGACGCCTGCGCCGCCGACATTCCGGCCTTCGCCGCAGCGCTTGGGCTTGGCAGTTATCACCTGGTCGGCCATTCGATGGGCGCACGCTTCGCCATTCGCGCTGCCGCCCAGGGCGCGCCAGGCCTGCAGCGCCTGGTGCTGATCGATCCGCCGGTGTCCGGCCCGGGCCGGCGCGAGTATCCGAGCAAGCTGCCGTGGTACGTCGATTCGATCCGCCAGGCCACGATCGGCATGACCGGTGAGGACATGCGCGCCTTCTGCGCGACCTGGAGCGACGAGCAACTGGCCCTGCGCGCCGAATGGCTGCACACCTGCCACGAGCCGGCGATCGTGCGAGCCTTCAACGATTTCCACGAGGTGGATATCCATCAGGACCTGCCCGCCGTGCGCCAGCCGGCGCTGCTGATGGTGGCCGGGCGTGGCGGTGTGATCCAGGCGCAGGACATCGCCGAGATCCGCGAGCTCAAGCCGGACATCCAGGTGGTTCAGGTCGACAACGCCGGCCACATGATTCCCTGGGACGACCTCGAAGGCTTCTTTGCCGCCTTCGGCGATTTCCTCGACCATTCCCTCGTCTGAAGGAGCACGAGACATGACCAAGCTGTATCGCATCGGCCAGATCGTGCCGAGTTCGAACACCACCATGGAAACCGAGATCCCGGCGATGCTCACCGCGCGCCAGGCGATCCGCCCGGAGCGCTTCACCTTCCACTCCAGCCGCATGCGCATGAAGCAGGTGAAGAAGGAAGAACTGGCGGCGATGGACGCCGAGTCCGATCGCTGCGCGGTGGAGTTGTCCGACGCCAAGGTCGACGTGCTGGGCTACGCGTGCCTGGTGGCGATCATGGCCATGGGGCTGGGCTATCACCGCCAGTCGGAGAAACGCCTGCAGAAAGCCACCGCCGACAACGACGCGCTGGCGCCGGTGATCACCAGTGCAGGTGCCTTGGTCGAGGCGTTGCACGTCATGAAGGCCAAGCGCATCGCCATCGTCGCGCCCTACATGAAGCCGCTGACCGAGCTGGTGGTGAACTACATCCGTGAAGAGGGCTTCGAGGTTCAGGATTGGCGTGCGCTGGAGATCCCCGACAACCTCGCCGTGGCGCGCCATGATCCGGCCAACCTGCCGGGCATCGTCGCCGGCATGAACCTGGAAGGCGTCGATGTGGTGGTGCTGTCGGCCTGCGTGCAGATGCAGTCGCTACCCGCCGTGGCCAAGGTCGAGGCACAGACCGGCAAGCCGGTGGTCACCGCGGCCATCGCCACCACCTACGCCATGCTCAAGGCACTGGACCTGGAGCCTGTGGTTCCGGGCGCTGGTGCCCTGCTGTCGGGCGCCTACTGAAACGGGAGACGGACATGAGCGACGCACAGAGCGCCCGTGACAACTACCAGGGCGTGTGGGGCCAGCGCATCGGCTTCGGCCGCAAGGCGGCCCTGCTGATGATCGACTTCATGCAGGGCTATACCACCCCCGGTGCGCCACTCTACGCCCCCGGCGTGGTGTCGGCCGTCGAGCAGGCCAGCGGCCTGCTGGCGCTGGCGCGTGACTGCGGTACTCTGGTGGTCCACACCAATATCCGCTACCAGCCCCCGCACTTTGCCGATGGTGGCGTGTGGGTGCGCAAGGCGCCGGTGATGAAGGACATGGTCGAGGGCAATCCACTGGCTGCATTCTGCGAGGCGGTGATGCCACTGGCGCAGGAAGTGGTGCTGAGCAAGCAGTATGCGAGCGCCTTTTTCGGCACCAGCCTTGCACCGCTGTTGCATGCACAAGGGATCGACACCGTGGTGCTGGCCGGCTGTTCCACCAGCGGCTGTATCCGCGCCAGTGCGGTGGATGCGCTGCAGCACGGGTTCCGGACCATCGTGGTGCGCGAGTGCGTCGGCGATCGCCATGAGGATCCGCACGAAGCGAACCTGTTCGACATCGACAGCAAGTACGGCGATGTCGTCAGCCGCCAGGAGGCCATGGAGCAACTCAAGCGCCTGGCCGACTGAGTCGGGCGCCTTGTACCCATAACAATCGAGGAACGGTGCAGGAACGCCCGTTCCATCGCCGTCCGCTGTGCGGACGGTCGCCCCGCAGGAGCACTCGGGGTCTTGTGACGCTGCCCTGGACAGCCGCCTGTAGTGTGCGGCGCTCTTGGAGCGTCGAAAACTGCTGGCCTAAAAACAACCACAAAGTCGCCGCCAGGAGACAAGAAATGCCAATTGCGAATGCAACCGCGGTTCACAGTGCAACCGACCAAGGCACACAAGCGCTCTACCGCAAGATCACATGGAGGCTGATTCCCTTCCTGTGCTTCTGCTATCTCGCGGCCTATCTGGACCGTATCAATGTCGGCTTCGCCAAGCTGCAGATGCTCGAAGACCTGCAGTTCAGTACCGCAGCCTACGGCCTGGGGGCCGGGCTGTTCTTCGTCGGCTACATCATCTTCGAGGTGCCGAGCAACCTGATCCTGGAGCGCGTCGGTGCCAAGCTCTGGATTGCCCGGATCATGATCACCTGGGGCCTGCTGTCGGCCTGCACCATGTTCGTGTCCACCACCACCCAGTTCTATATCCTGCGTTTTCTGCTCGGGGCCGCCGAGGCGGGCTTCCTCCCGGGCGTGCTGTACTACCTGACCATGTGGTATCCGACCTACCGGCGTGGGCGCATCATCGCGCTGTTCATGATCGGCTTGCCGCTGTCGAGCGTGATCGGCGGGCCGATCTCTGGCTGGATCATGGGGCACTTCGACCAGGTCCACGGCCTGCATGGCTGGCAGTGGCTGTTCCTGCTCGAGGCGATCCCCAGCGTGCTGCTCGGTATCCTGACCTTCTGGGCCCTGCCGAACAATTTCCACCAGGCCAAATGGCTGTCCGACGATGACAAGGCGCAACTGGCCAGCGACCTGGCTGCGGACGATGCCGAGGGCAAGGGCAGCAAGCACAGCTTCCGCGATGGCTTCTTCAACCTGAAGGTATGGATGCTCGGCGGCATCGATTTCTCGATCCTGCTCAGTGCCTATGCCATGGGGTTCTGGATGCCGACCTTCATCCGCGATGCAGGCGTCAGCGACACCTTCCACATCGGCCTGCTCACTGCGATTCCGAGCCTGGCCGCGCTACTCGGCATGCTGATGATCGGCGCCAGTTCCGACCGTCATCGCGAGCGTCGCTGGCACATCATCGTGCCGTTCATCATCGGCGCCATCGCCATGGCCAGCAGCACCCTGTTCAGCCAGAACCTGGTGATGACCGTGGCGCTGTTCGCCATCGCCTCGGCGGCGATCATCGGTGCGGTGCCGGTGTTCTTCAGCCTGCCGGCGACCTTTCTCAAGGGTACCGCCGCGGCCACCGGTTTCGCCCTGGCTTGCTCGCTGGCCAATATCGCGGGCCTGGTGAGCAACTCGCTGATGGGCATCGTGACCGATCTCACCGGTACCTCCCATGCGGCATTGTGGGTGTTCGCCGGCTGCCTGATCCTGAGCTGCTTCCTGGTGATCGCGCTGCCCGCGAAGCTGGTCAACCGCTAGTGGTCGACCGCTTCTCGCAACGGTAGCCCGGCGGGCCTGGCGCCCGCCTGATCCCTTCATCACGCCATCCGCACGTCGGCGGCCTTCAGGCTGCCGCGGTGGATCGCTGTTGCCCGAATCCAGGAGTCGCTCCCCATGCACGTACAGATTTCCCAGCGTTTTTCATCGGCTACCCGACTGGCCGGTGGCTGCGTCGCCGCAGCGCTGTGCCTCGATGCCTCTGCCGAAGACAGCGGTTTCATCGAAGGCGCCCGCGCCACCTTGCAGGCGCGCAATTACTTCTTCAGCCGCGACTATGCGGATATCAAGGGTGCCAGCACCCAGTCCCGTACCCAGGAATGGGCGCAGGGGTTCATCCTCAATGCCAGCTCCGGTTATACACAGGGGACGGTGGGTGTCGGCCTCGATGTGACCGGGCTGCTCGGCTTCAAGCTCGACAGCAGCCCGGAACATTCGAAGTCGGGCCTGCTGCCGAGCCTTGCCAGCGGCAAGTCGGCGGACGAGTACAGCCGCCTGGGTGCGGCGATCAAGTTCAAGGTGTCGCAGACCGAGCTCAAGGTCGGTGAGCTGATGCCCAACCTGCCAGTGCTGTTGTTCAGCGACTTGCGCCTGCTGCCGCCAACGTATCAGGGGGCGATGCTCGAGTCCCGCGAGATCGCCGGGTTGACCTTGAACGCCGGCCAGTTCCGCTCCACCAGCCTGCGCGACTCGTCCAACAGCCAGAAGATGTATGCGCTGGTCAACGACCCGATCAACCCGTCGCGGCTGGCGCGCTTCACCAGCGACCGCTTCAACTACGTCGGCGCCGACTATGCCTTCAACGACAACCGCACCAGCGTCGGGGTGTGGCAGGCGCAACTGGAGGATATCTACCAGCAGCGCTTCTACAGCTTCAAGCACGCCGAGCCGGTGGGCGACTGGACGCTGGGTGTCAATGCCGGGTACTTCGACGCCCGCGAGGACGGTCGCAAGATTGCCGGTGACTACGACAACCATGCCTTGTTCAGCCTGTTCTCGGCCAAGACTGGCGGGCATACCTTCTATGTGGGCTACCAGCAGATCGGCGGCAAGGATGGCTTCATCCAGGTCGGAGCCAACACCAACCCGATGGGCAACACGCTGCCAACCTACGAGTTCTCGGCGCCGGGGGAACGTTCGTGGCAGGTGCGCCATGACTACAACTTCGTGGCCCTGGGCATTCCCGGCCTGACCTCGACCCTGCGCTATGTGAAGGGCGGGGATGTGGACACCGGGCTTGGCTTCGAAGGGCGTGACCGGGAGCGCGATCTGGACCTGGCGTATGTGGTGCAGAGCGGGCCGCTGGCTGGGCTGGGGGTGCGGGTTCGCAATGTCATGGCGCGGTCCAACTACCGGACCGATATCGATGAGAACCGGTTGATCCTGAGCTATACGGTGAAGTTGTTCTGATCGAGGTGTGCTGAGTCAGGACCGGCCTTTTCGCGGGCAAGTCGCAAGGCAGAACCGCTCCCTCTGTGGGAGCGAGGGCTCGGCGCCCCGACGCGCTGCATGGCACGGGCTACGCCCGTGTTCGCGGGACCAGCCCGCTCCCACAGGGATTGGGCTGGTCTTTAGATTTTGAGCAAGACCGTTGCTCCTACAAGAGCTCCGCAACTTCTGAATACTGCGGTGTTAATTGTGGGAGCGGCGGTTCGGCGCCCCGACTTGTCCCGCGATCACCGGCGAAGCCGGTGCCATGCAGCGCGTTATCTTGTTCGCGGGACAAGTCGGGGCGCCGGACCG
>NZ_JACVTY010000025.1:0-95665 GCF_016624805.1 Pseudomonas sp. S44 | reverse complement strand
GGGGCCTGTCCCCGGCCAAGCCCGCGAAGAGGCCGCTATCGGCTCAGGATCAGCCCTTGGCCCCCGGTGCCAGCATGTTTTCCGGGCGCACCCACTGATCGAACTGCTCGTTGGTCAGGTACTTGAGCTCCAGCGCTGCCTCGCGCAGGGTCTTGCCCTCGCTGTAGGCCTTCTTGGCGATTTCCGCAGCCTTGTCGTAGCCGATGTGCGGGTTCAGCGCCGTCACCAGCATCAGTCCGCGCTCCAGGTGGGCGGCCATCTGTTCGGCGTCCGGCTCGATGCCGGCCACGCAGTGCTCCTGGAAGTTGCGGCAGCCATCGGCCAACAGTTCGATCGACTGCAGCAGGTTGTGGATGATCACCGGCTTGAACACATTCAACTGCAAGTGCCCCTGGCTGGCCGCGAAGCCGATCGCCGCATCGTTGCCCAGTACCTGACAGGCCAGCATCGACAGGGCTTCGCATTGGGTCGGATTGACCTTGCCCGGCATGATAGAGCTGCCTGGTTCGTTGGCCGGCAGGCGCACTTCGGCAAGCCCGGCACGCGGGCCTGAACCCAGCAGGCGCAGGTCGTTGGCGATCTTCATCAGGGCCACGGCGAGAGTTTTGAGCGCGCCAGCCAGGCTGGTCAGCGGCTCATGGCCGGCGAGGGCGGCGAACTTGTTCGGTGCGGTGACGAAGGGCAGGCCGGACAACGCCGCGAGCTCAGCGGCAATGGCTTCGGCAAAGCCGTGTGGGGCGTTGAGACCGGTGCCGACGGCCGTGCCACCCTGTGCCAGTTCACAAACTGCCGGAAGGGTGGCGCGAATTGCCCGCTGTGCGTAGTCGAGCTGGGCAACGAAGGCCGAGATTTCCTGGCCGAAGGTGATGGGCGTGGCGTCCATCATGTGTGTGCGACCAGTCTTGACCAGATTCGAGTGACGCGCCGACAGTTCTGCCAGGCCCGACGACAACTCGGCGATGGCCGGCAGCAACTTGCCATGCACGGCCTGGGCGGCGGCGATGCTCATGGCGGTAGGGAAGCAGTCGTTGGAGCTCTGCGAGCGGTTGACGTGATCGTTCGGGTGGACCGGCACCTTGCCGCCACGGCCCTTGCCAGCCAGTTCGTTGGCGCGCCCGGCGATCACTTCGTTGACGTTCATGTTGCTCTGGGTGCCACTGCCGGTCTGCCAGACCACCAGCGGGAACTGATCGTCGTGTTCGCCGTCGAGCACTTCGTCGGCGGCCTGTTCGATCAGGCGGGCAATGTCGGCTGGCAGGTCGCCGTTGCGGTCGTTGACTCGTGCCGCGGCTTTCTTGACCAGCGCCAGGGCGTGGAGGACAGCCAGGGGCATGCGCTCCTTGCCGATGGCGAAGTTGATCAGCGAGCGCTGGGTTTGCGCACCCCAGTAGGCGTCCTCTGGAACTTCGACCGGGCCCAGGCTGTCTGTCTCGATACGGCTCATGCTGCGCTCACTCCTTTGTTCAGTCAGAAGTCGCAGTTTAGGCCCTGATCCACCCGGGCGGTCAATCGCTCGTCTTCCCACTTGAGCACAGTGCCCATCGCGGCGCAGAATGCTCTACTCTGAGGTATCCGCCTCACCCTCTCATGAAGGAATTGCAATGACCCGCCTCCGTGTCCTCTTTGCCGCCGTCGCCCTGGCCTGTGCCAGCGGCCAGGTCCTCGCCGCAACTGCCAGCCACAACGCCGCCGCCGAGAAGTTCCTGACCCTGGCCAATGCCGACAAGCTGGGCACCCCGGTGTACATGCAGGTCCAGCAGATGTTCGCCCAGCGCTTCGAGCAGACCAAGGCCCCGGCCGCGAAGAAATCCGTGCTCGACAGCTACCAGGCCAAGGCCAACGCCGCCCTGGACAATGCCATTGGCTGGAAGAAGCTCAAGCCGCAGATGGTCAACCTGTACACCGCGACCTTCACCGAGCAGGAGCTCAACGACCTGGTCAAGTTCTACGAGTCGCCGCTGGGCAAGAAAGTCCTGCGCGAAATGCCCAAGGTCACCCAGCAGTCGGCCCAGCTGACCCAGCAGAGCCTGGAGCCTGCAGTGCCGGTGGTGAACAAGCTGCTGGACGACATGACCAAGGAGCTGGACCCGAACGCTGGCAAGGCCGCCGCTCCGGCGAAGAAGTGAGCCTGAATCGATGAGCATGCAACAACGCATCGAGCAGCAACTGGCAGCGCTTGGCGATCAGCACCTGCAGGTGCTGAATGAAAGCCACATGCACAGTCGTGGGCAGGAGACGCACTACAAGGCGGTGCTGGTCAGCGAACAGTTCGCCGGCCTGAACAGCGTCAAGCGTCACCAGAAGGTCTACGCCACCATGGGCGAGCTGATGGGCGAGATTCATGCCCTGGCCATCCACACCTACACGCCCGAAGAATGGGCGCAGGTAGGGGCGGCGCCGGCCTCGCCGGTGTGTGCCGGCGGCGGGCACTGAAACCTGTCCGTCGTTCTGGTAGAATCCGCTTCATCCGGGGGCCGCTTTGCGGCCCCCGTGTTTTTTGTCAAACCCGGTCCGCCCCTTACGAGGGCAACCACCTGGAGATACAGATTCATGTCCCAACCGATCGTCGTGGCGGCGCTCTATAAGTTCGTCACCCTCGAGGACTACCTCGACCTGCGTGAACCATTGTTGAAAACCCTGCAGGACAATGACGTCAAAGGCACTTTGCTGCTGGCGCTCGAGGGTATCAATGGCACGGTCTCCGGTACCCGTGAAGGTATCGACGGCCTGCTGGCCTGGCTGCGCAACGACCCGCGCCTGGCGGATGTCGACCATAAAGAGTCGTACTGCGATGAGCAGCCGTTCTACCGCACCAAGGTCAAGCTCAAGAAAGAGATCGTCACCCTCGGCGTGCCGGGCGTCGACCCCAACAAGCAGGTCGGCACCTATGTCGAACCCAAGGACTGGAACGCGCTGATCAGCGACCCCGAAGTGCTGCTGATCGACACCCGCAATGACTATGAAGTGGCCATCGGCACCTTCAAGGGCGCCATCGATCCGAAGACCGAGACCTTCCGCGAGTTTCCCGACTACATCAAGGCCAACTTCGACCCGAGCAGACACAAGAAGGTCGCGATGTTCTGCACCGGCGGCATTCGCTGTGAAAAAGCGTCCAGCTACATGCTCGGTGAAGGCTTCGAGGAGGTCTATCATCTTAAGGGTGGGGTCCTGAAATACTTCGAGGAAGTGCCTCAGGAAGAAAGCCTCTGGGACGGCGACTGCTTCGTCTTCGACAACCGGGTCACGGTGCGTCACGACCTGTCCGAGGGCGAGTACGACCAGTGCCATGCCTGCCGCCATCCGATCAATGCGGATGACCGTGCGTCCGAGCATTATTCGCCCGGGGTGAGCTGCCCGCATTGCTGGGACACCCTGAGCGAGAAGACCCGGCGCAGCGCCATCGACCGCCAGAAGCAGATCGAGCTGGCCAAGGCGCGCAACTTGCCGCACCCGATCGGTTACAACTACAAAGCCGAGGCCTGATGCATGACTGCACGCCTGCTCTATGTGATGGACCCGATGTGTTCCTGGTGCTGGGGCTTCGCTCCCGTGGCCGAGGCGTTGATCGCCCAGGCGCGGGATGCCGGTGTGCCGACGCGCCTGGTGGTGGGTGGCCTGCGCAGCGGTAGCAGCGCGTTGGATAGCTCGACGCGCAAGTACATCCTCGAGCATTGGCAGGCGGTCGCCGAGGCCACCGGTCAAGCGTTTCGCTTCGAGGGCGCCATGCCTGACGGTTTCGTCTATGACACCGAGCCGGCCTGCCGCGCCTTGGTCACGGCGCGTGATCTCGATGCCGAGCGCGGTTGGGCGCTGCTCAAGCTGATCCAGGGCGCGTTCTACGAACAGGGCCTGGATGTCACCCGTGCCCCGCAACTGGTGGACCTGGCCGAGCAGGCAGGCTTCGACCGCGAACGGTTTTCTGCAGCGTTCGCAAGCGTCGAGACCCGCACGACCACGACAGCCGACTTTGCCTGGGTTCAGGACCTGGGTATCGCCGGCTTCCCGACCCTGCTGGCCGAGCGCAATGGTCAACTGGCCTTGCTGACCAACGGCTATCAGCCGCTCGATCGCCTGCAGCCGTTGCTGGGCCGCTGGCTGCAGCAGGCTGCCTGTGCTTGATCTGTCAGGGTCTAGCGACCCTGTGCCGGGGAAGCCCCCCGTTGCGCACGATCGTCTGAGCTGGGCGGAAATCCGCCGCCTGGCGCTGCACCACAAGAAGGCCTTGTGGACTGCCAACCTGGTTGCCGTGCTTGCCGCCCTCTGCAGCGTGCCGATTCCCTTGCTGCTGCCCTTGCTGGTCGATGAAGTGCTGCTGGGCCATGGCGACGCTGCCTTGAAATGGATGAACCAGTTCCTGCCGAGCCAATGGCAGGTGGCAGCCGGTTATATCGGCTTGATGCTGGTTGCGACCCTCAGCCTGCGCCTGGCCTCGCTGGCCTTCGGTGTGATCCAGGCCAGGCAGTTCGCCGGGCTGGCCAAGGATATCGTGTACCGCTTGCGAATCCGCCTGATCGAGCGGCTCAAGCGGATCTCGCTCAAGGAGTATGAAAGCCTGGGCAGTGGCACGGTCACTACGCATCTGGTCACCGACCTGGACACCCTGGACAAGTTCGTCGGTGAAACGCTCAGCCGCTTCCTGGTGGCCATGCTGACGCTTACCGGCACTGCGGCGATCCTGATCTGGATGCACTGGAAGCTGGCGCTGCTGATCCTGCTGTTCAACCCGTTGGTGATCTATTTCACCGTGCAGTTGGGCAAGCGGGTCAAGCACCTGAAGAAGCTCGAGAACGACAGTACCGGGCGTTTTACCCAGGCGCTGAGCGAGACCCTCGACGCCATCCAGGAAATCCGCGCAAGCAACCGCCAGGGCTATTTCCTCGGGCGCCTTGGAGTACGTGCCCGGGAAGTGCGTGACTATGCGGTGGCCTCGCAGTGGAAGAGCGACGCCAGTGGTCGGGCCAGCGGTCTGCTGTTCCAGTTCGGCATCGACATTTTCCGCGCTGCGGCGATGCTCACGGTGTTGTTCTCCGACCTGTCGATCGGGCAGATGCTGGCTGTGTTCAGTTACCTGTGGTTCATGATCGGCCCGGTGGAGCAGTTGCTCAACCTGCAGTACGCCTACTACGCGGCCGGTGGTGCGCTGAGCCGGCTCAACGAGTTGCTGTCGCGGGAGGACGAACCGCAGTATCCGGCCGCCTGTGATCCGTTCGCTGGGCACGCGACGGTGGGTATCGAGGTGCGCGAGCTGCGCTTCGCCTATGCCGATGAGCCGGTGCTCGATCACCTGGACCTGTCCATCGCTCCGGGCGAGAAGGTGGCTATCGTCGGTGCCAGCGGCGGCGGCAAGAGCACGCTGGTTCAGCTGCTGCTGGGGTTGTACAGCGCCCAGGCCGGGACCATTCGCTTTGGCGGTGCCAGCCTTCAGGAGATCGGCCTGGAGACCCTGCGCGAACATGTCGCGGTGGTGCTGCAGCATCCATCGTTGTTCAACGACAGTGTGCGCGCCAACCTGACCATGGGCCGCGAGTGCAGTGACGACGCCTGTTGGCAGGCGCTGCGCATCGCCCAGCTCGATGCCACCATCGCCGCGCTGCCGCAGGGATTGGACAGTGTGGTCGGGCGCTCTGGTGTACGCCTGTCCGGGGGCCAGCGTCAACGCCTGGCGATTGCCCGGATGGTACTGGCCGAGCCGAAGGTGGTGATCCTCGACGAGGCTACCTCGGCCCTCGATGCGGCCACCGAATACAACCTCCATCAGGCCCTGGCGCGCTTCCTCAGCGGCCGCACCACTCTGATCATTGCCCATCGCCTGTCCGCGGTGAAACAGGCTGATCGGGTTCTGGTATTCGACGGCGGTCATGTGGCCGAAGACGGCGGCCACCAGCAGCTCATCGCCGAAGGCGGGTTGTACGCCAAGCTGTATGGGCACCTGCAACAGTCCTGATCGGGCGGTGCATCAATAGGTGCAGTGGCTGCGACAAAAAGCTCCGCGCAGTTATGGCAAATGGCCTACGCTGTGCTTGTCTGGGTCGATTCGTGCCATATCCGCTCTGAGACAGGGACTACATGAAGGGAAATCGGACTCTCGAGGCGCCAAGGTTGCTGGGAATCATCTGGCCCTTCGTCGCAGTGGTGGTTTTCCAGGTGCTGTTGGGCAGCCTCAGTCTTTATTCGCTTTCGGCCATGCGTGCGTACGTGGCCGGCGAAAGCCTGTGGTCCAAGGCACAGAAAGACGCCATCTATTACCTCAATCTGTATGCCGAAAGCCAGGACGAACGCATCTTCGAGCGTTATCGCCAGGCCATTGCCATACCCCAGGGCGACCGTGAGCTACGGGTGGCTCTCGATCAGCCTGTCCCGGACCTGGAGGCGGCGCGGCGCGGGATCTTGCAGGGTGGTAACCATCCGGACGACGTCAATCGGATCATCTGGTTCTACCGCAATTTTCGCCAGATCAGTTACATGCAGAACGCCATCGGCTACTGGAACACCGGCGACGACTACCTGCGGCAACTGGACGGCCTGGCCCAGCAAATGCGCGAGGCCTTCGTCCAGGGGGTGGCCACTGAACGCGAGGTGGCGGACTGGAAAGCGCGTATCGTCTCGATCAACGAGGGCGTGACGCCGGCCGCCAAGGCATTCAGCGATGCATTGGGTGAAGGCTCGCGGGTGCTGCTGCGGGTGTTGATGGTCACCAATCTGCTCACGGCGTTGTTTCTCATCGCGCTGGCCTGGCGCCGTTCTGCACGGTTGCTGTCCCAGCGCCAGGCGTTTGCCAGCGCTTTGCAGGTGGAGCGTGAGCGGGCACAGACCACCCTTGAATCGATTGGCGATGCGGTGATCACCACCGATGTCGAGGGGTGCATCGTCTACATGAACCCTGCCGCGGAGCAGTTGACCCACTGGCAGGCCTCCCAGGCCCATGGCTTGCCGCTGGCGGCGCTGTTCAGCCTGCTCGATGAGAATGCCGAGCGGGACAGCCTGACCCTGGTCGAGCAGGTACTCAGCGGCAGCCTCAAGGGCGGCGCCGAGCATGCCCGGCTGATCCAGCGCCTGGATGGCAGTACGGTATCGGTCAACCTGGTTGGATCGCCGATCCACACCGACGGCCAGATCAGCGGTATCGTGCTGGCCTTGCATGACATGACGCAGGAGCGACAGTACATCGCCAACCTGTCCTGGCAGGCGACTCACGATGCCCTGACGGGCCTGGCCAACCGCCGCGAGTTCGAGTATCGCCTGGAGCAGGCGCTCAACACCTTGGTCCGTCAGTCGGGGCGCCATTCGCTGATGTTTCTCGACCTTGACCAGTTCAAGCTGGTCAACGATACCTGCGGACACGCTGCGGGCGATGAGTTGCTGCGCCATATCTGCGCCGTGCTGCAGGCAGGCCTGCGCGAAGGTGACACCCTGGCCCGGCTGGGCGGTGATGAATTCGGCGTGTTGCTGGAAAACTGCCCACCCGACCAGGCCGAGCGGATTGCCGAGCACTTGCGCCAGACCGTGCAGAGCCTGCATTTCGTCTGGAAGGGACGACCCTTCGTCACCACCGTCAGTATTGGCCTGGTACACATTGCCCAGTCGCCCGGCACCCTCGAGGCCTCGCTGCGGGCAGCCGACATGGCTTGCTACATGGCCAAGGAGAAGGGTCGCAACCGTGTGCAGGTCTACCATGCCGACGACAGCGAGTTGTCGATGCGCTTTGGCGAGATGGCCTGGATCCAGCGCCTGCATGTCGCGCTCGAGGAAAACCGCTTCTGCTTGTATGCCCAGGAAATCGCCCCGCTCAAGCCCGACATGGGCGCCGGGCACATAGAGATTCTTCTGCGCCTGCATGACGAGAGCGGCCGGACCGTGCTGCCTGACAGCTTCATCCCTGCTGCCGAACGCTACGGCCTGATGACCGCACTCGATCGCTGGGTGGTGCGCAATGTGTTTCAGGTGATTCGTCAGGCGCTGGATGAAGGTTGCAGTCGGCCGCTGGCGATGTGCGCGATCAATCTGTCGGGTAGCAGCATTGGCGACGACAAGTTTCTGGAGTACTTGCAGCGATCGTTCGCCGAGTACCAGATTCCTCCGCACATGATTTGTTTCGAAATAACCGAGACCAGCGCAATCGCCAATTTGGGAAGTGCTATTCGCTTCATCAACGAATTGAAAGGCTTGGGCTGCAAGTTCTCCCTCGACGATTTCTGCGCCGGGATGTCGTCATTCGCCTATTTGAAGCATTTACCCGTAGACTTCCTGAAGATCGACGGAAGTTTCGTCAAAGATATGCTCGACGATCCCATTAACAGGGCTATGGTGGAGGTGATCAACCATATCGGCCATGTCATGGGTAAGCGCACCATCGCCGAATTCGTCGAAACGCCGTTGATCGAGCAGGCGCTGCAGGAGATCGGCGTGGATTTCGCGCAGGGTTATCTGATCGAGCGGCCGCAGGTGTTCACCTGTGGCAGCCTTCAGCGACAACGGATTGCAGTAAGGCCCCTGTTGCACCGGGCGCCAGGGACCTTCCGCTGATACCAGTAGCCGTCCGGGAAATCACAGGGAATCAAGGAGCTGACAGTGATTGAAGCATTCGTTCGGATCGGTCCATTGATGGACGCCAAGAGCTATCCCGACTGGGCGCAGAAAATGATCGATGATTGCGCCGAGAGCAAGCGCAGGGTGGTCGAGCATGAGATCTACCAGCGGCTGAGCGACGGCAAACTGAGCAAGAAGACCATTCGCCAGTACTTGATCGGTGGCTGGCCGGTGGTCGAACAGTTCTCGCTGTACATGGCCCACAACCTCACCAAGACCCGCTACGGCCGAAGCCAGGGCGAAGATATGGCGCGGCGTTGGTTGATACGCAATATCCGTGTCGAACTCAATCATGCCGACCATTGGGTCAAATGGTGCAAGGCGCACGACATTACCTTGAAGGACTTGCAGGCCCAGGATGTTCCGCCTGAGCTGAACGGCTTGAATGATTGGTGCTGGCGCGTCTGTGCGACCGAGTCCCTGGCCATTGCGATGGCCGCGACCAACTATGCAATCGAAGGGGCGACGGGAGAGTGGTCGGCAAAGGTCTATCCCGACACGGACTACGCGCAGGCCTTCATCCAGCAAGGTGACAAGGAGTCCAAGGCGGCCATGAGGTGGCTGGATCTGCACGCCGAGTACGATGATGCTCACCCATGGGAGGCATTGGAGATCATCTGCACGCTGGTGGGCGAGAACCCTTCCGAGGAATTGCAGGCGCAACTGCGCAAGGCAATCTGCAAGAGCTACGACTGCATGTACCTGTTCCTGGAGCGTTGCCTGGCAATGGAGCCTGTGCAGCGTCAGACCTTCAGCAAGCCGGTGTTGGCGGCGGGCTGATCAGGTGCCCGGCCTCATCGCGCGCTTGCAGAGATGAGGCCGGTGCAGTTGCCGGCGTTTATTGGGCGTTGAACGCTTGTCCGTTCACGCCGCTGCTGTCAGGGCCCATCAGGTACAGGTACACCGGCATGATGTCTTCGGGCAACGGATTGTCCTGCGGGTTCTCGCTGGGATAGGCCAGCGCCCGCATCGCCGTGCGCGTGGCACCCGGGTTGATGCTGTTGGCGCGCACCGGCGCCACGCCTTCCAGTTCGTCGGCCAGGGTCTGCATCAGGCCTTCGGTGGCGAACTTCGACACGCCATAAGCGCCCCAGTAGGCCCGGCCCTTGCGCCCCACGCTGGACGAGGTGAACACCACCGAGGCGTCCTCGGACAACTTGAGCAGCGGCAGCAGTGTGCTGGTCAGCATGAAGGTCGCGTTGACGTTGATGTGCATCACACGCATGAAATTGTCGCCCGACAACTGCTCCAGCGGCGTACGCGGGCCGATGATCGACGCGTTGTTGAGCAGGCCGTCGAGGCGCCCGAACTGTTCTTCGACCATCACCGCCAGTTCGTCGTACTGATGGGGCAGGGCGGTTTCCAGGTTGAACGGAACCACCACAGGTTGTGGGTGGCCGGCGGCCTCGATCTGGTCGTAGACCTCGTTGAGGTTGGCCTCGGTCTTGCCCAGCAGCAGCACGGTGGCCCCCAGTGCTGCATAGGCCTTGGCGGCGGCAGCGCCGATGCCGCGGCCAGCGCCGGTGACAAGAATGACCCGACCCTTGAGCAGGTCGGGGCGGGCGATGTAGTCGAACATTGAGAATTCCCTGTTTTTATCCCTGTGTGTGCTGCCAGCCCTTACAGCTCAGCAGCCGCACAACGCACTGTCGATCACCTTGCGCAGGTCCAGCGGGTGGTCCACCACCACGTCGGCGCCCCAGTTGTTGGGGTTGTCCTCTGGATGAATATAGCCGTAGCGCACGGCTGCGGTGCGGGTGCCGGCATCGCGGCCGGATTCGATATCACGCAGATCGTCGCCGACGAACAGTACGCTGGCTGGGTCCAGGTCAAGCGTCTTGCAGGCGAGGATCAGCGGCTCGGGGTCGGGCTTGCTGTTCTTCACGTGATCGGGGCAGATCAGCAGCGCCGAGCGCTCGGCCAGGCCAAGCTGCTGCATGATCGGCTCGGCGAAGCGTACCGGCTTGTTGGTGACCACGCCCCACAGCAGGTTGCCTTTCTCGATGTCGTCCAGCAGTTCGGCCATGCCCTCGAACAGCTTGCTGTGCACCGCGCAGTCACGCTGGTAGCGCTCGAGAAACTCCAGGCGCAGGGCTTCGAAGCCTTCGGCGTCAGGGCTCATGGCGAAAGTGGCGGCGACCATGGCCCGGGCGCCGCCGGAGATCACGCCGCGGATCAACTGGTCGTCCACCGCCGGCAGTCCGCGTTCTGCGAGCATGGCCTGGCAGATGGCGATGAAGTCTGGCGCGGTGTCCAGCAGGGTACCGTCCATGTCGAAGAGTACTGCTCGCAGGCGCATGCTCATTCCTCGCGCAGGGTCTGGATCATGTAGTTGACATCGACGTCGCTGGCCAGCTTGTAGTGCTTGGTCAGCGGATTGTAGGTGAGGCCGATGATGTCCTTCACTTCGAGGCCGGCAACACGGCTCCAGGCGCCGAGCTCCGATGGCCGGATGAATTTCTTGAAGTCATGGGTGCCGCGCGGCAGCATCTTGAGGATGTACTCGGCGCCGATGATCGCCAGCAGGTAGGCTTTGGGGTTGCGGTTGATGGTGGAGAAGAACACCTGGCCGCCGGGCTTGACCAGGCGATGGCAGGCGCGGATCACCGAGGAGGGGTCGGGCACGTGTTCGAGCATTTCCAGGCAGGTGACCACGTCGAACTGGCCAGGCAGCTCTTCTGCGAGCGCTTCGGCGGTGATTTGCCGGTACTCGACCTCAACCCCCGATTCCAGCTGGTGCAGGCGCGCCACGGCCAGTGGTGCTTCGCCCATGTCGATACCGGTCACGGTGGCGCCGCGCTGGGCCATTGCCTCGCTGAGGATGCCGCCGCCGCAGCCGACGTCCAGTACCTTCTTGCCGGCGAGGCTGGCGCGCTCGTCGATCCAGTTGACCCGCAGCGGGTTGATCTCGTGCAGGGGCTTGAACTCGCTCTCGCGGTCCCACCAGCGGTGAGCCAGGGCCTCGAACTTGGCGATTTCGGCGCGGTCGACGTTGCTCATTGAACAGATCCTCTGAAAACTTCGATAAAAGGTGTCTCAGGCGGCAGCCGCAGCTGCCGGCCGGTCATTCTTTGCCAGCGCGAATGCGCGCTCCCCAGGTGCGGGCGGTGTCGATCAGTGCGGCTTCGTCCATCTGGGTCAGGCGCCTGTCGTCGAGCAGGTGGTGGCCCGCGACCCAGACGTGGCGCACGCAGTCGCGGCCGGTGGCGTAGATCAGTTGCGAAACCGGGTCATGCACCGGTTGCTGGGCCAGGCCCGAGAGGTCGAAGGCGGTGATGTCCGCGGCCTTGCCCACCTCCAGCGAGCCGATGCTTGCTTCCAGCCCCAGGGCGCGGGCGCCGTTGAGCGTGGCCATGCGCAGGGCGCGGTGGGCGTCCAGGGCCGTGGCCGAACCTGCGACGGCCTTGGCCAGCAATGCTGCGGTCCGGGTTTCGCCAAGCAGGTCGAGGTCGTTGTTGCTGGCGGCACCGTCGGTGCCCACGGCAACGTTGACCCCGGCCTGCCACAAGCGTTCGACCGGGCAGAAGCCGCTGGCCAGCTTGAGGTTGGATTCCGGACAGTGCACCACGCTGGTGTTGCTTTCTACCAACAGGGCAAGGTCGTCGTCGCTGATCTGGGTCATGTGCACGGCTTGCAGGCGCGGACCCAGCAGGCCGAGGCGCGCCAGGCGTGCCAGGGGGCGTTCGCCGTGCTCGGCCACGGCCCGCTCGACCTCGCCGGCGGTCTCGTGGATGTGCATGTGCAGCGGCGCGTCGAGCTGGTCGGCGATGACCCGGATCTTCTCCAGATTCTCGTCATTGACTGTATACGGGGCATGGGGGCCGAGGGCGATACTGATGCGTGGGTGATGGCGCAGGTCGCCGAACAGCTCGATGGCCAGGTGCAGGGCCTCGTCGGTGGTGCGCGCACCGGGGATGGGGAAGTCCAGCAACGGCACGGCCACCTGGGCGCGGATGCCGCTGCGGTGCACGCGGTCACAGGCTTCGCGGGGGAAAAAGTACATGTCGGCAAAGCAGGTGATGCCACCCTTGAGCTGCTCGGCGATCGCCAGGTCGGTGCCGTCGCGCACGAAGGCTTCGTCGACCCAGCGTCCCTCGGCCGGCCAGATGTGCTCCTGCAGCCAGGTCATCAGCGGCAGGTCGTCGGCCAGGCCGCGGAACAGGGTCATGGCGGCGTGCCCGTGGGCGTTGACCAGCCCCGGAGTGAGCACGCAGTCGGGCAGCTCGCGCACCTCGCGTGCCTGTGGTGCCCGCTCGCGGGGGCCGATCCAGGCAATCAGCCCGTCCCGGATACCCAGGGCGTGCCCTTCGAGCGCCACGCTGGCCGGCTCCACGGGCACCAGCCAGCGGGGTGCGAGCAGCAGGTCGAGCGGCGAAGAGGCTGAAAGCATAGGCAGGCTACCGGGTTCCGTTAAATGGAACGCGCAGTATACCCGAGCGCCTGCGCCCGAGGCTCGCTATAATCGTCCGCTTTTGATCAGTGAATTGCGGGGAGAGGCGATGCGCGAGCGACTTTTGGCGGCGGAGAAGGTGACCAGCATCCAGTGGCGTGATGGCACCCTGCATCTGCTCGACCAGCGTCTGCTGCCGACCCGCGAGCACTGGCTGACCTGCGCCGATGTGGCAGCCGTGGTCCAGGCGATCCGCGGCATGGCGGTGCGCGGTGCGGCTGCCATAGGCATCAGTGCTGCCTATGGGCTGGTGCTTGCGCTGCGTCAGCGCCTGGCCGAGGACGATGACTGGGAGCAGGCGCTGGAAGAGGACTTTCTCGAACTGGCCGAGGCGCGCCCGACTGCTGCCAACCTGTTCTGGGCGCTCAACCGCATGCGCGAGCGCCTGCAGCGGTTGCGCCCCGACGAGGACGTGCTCGCAGCCATGGAGGCTGAAGCTGTGGCGATCCACGACAGCGATCGCGAAGCCAACCTGACCATGGCGCAGAGCGGTATCGAGCAGATCCGTCGCCACCAGGGCAGCGAGCAGACCTTGCTGACCTACGGCAATGCCGGTGCGTTGGCCAGCGGTGGTTTCGGCACTGCGTTGGGGGTGATCCACGCCGCCTATCTGGAGGGCATGGTCGAGCGCGTCTATGCCGCTGAAACCCGCCCCTGGTTGCACGGATCGCGCCTGACGGCCTGGGAGCTGTCCCATGAGGGGATACCGGTCACGTTGTGTGCAGACTCGGCGCTGGCGCACCTGATGAAGACCAAGGGCATCACCTGGGTTGTGGTCGGTGCCGATTGCATCGCGGCCAATGGCGACATGGCGAGCAAGATCGGCACATACCAGCTGGCGGTCTCTGCCATGCACCACGGCGTACGTTTCATGGTGGTGGCGTCGAGTACCAGCATTGACCTCAACCTCGCCAGCGGTGATGACATCCCTCTCGAAGAGCGCGAGGCAGACGAGTTGCTGGACGTGGCCGGGAAGCGGGTCGCTGCGGATGTCGAGGTGTTCAATACCGTTTTCGATGTGACCCCTGCGGATCTGATCGATGTGATCGTGACCGAAAAGGGTATTGTCGAGCGCCCGGACGCTGCAAAAATCGCCCAGTTGATGTGTCGCAAGCGCTTGCATTGAGTGTTTTCGCGAGGGGGATGGCGGTCGGGACTTTCCGCTTCAGTGGCATCCTGCCCCATCTCCCACCCGCCAACCCTTTGTGATACCATCCGACAGTTTCCAAGGCCGCTCTTTTCCGCGGCCTTCATTGCGCAGATCCTGGGCACAACTCATTGATTTGTCGTATGTCGTCGCACTGTCGAACGCTGCGGCGACGAGCTTCGTTCGTCCACCGATGGATATGGCGAAGTTTCACCAGAAAAAGGAATCAGGCTTCTCATGGGCGAACTGGCCAAAGAAATCCTCCCGGTCAATATCGAAGACGAACTGAGACAGTCCTACCTCGACTACGCGATGAGCGTGATTGTCGGGCGAGCGCTGCCCGATGCGCGTGACGGCTTGAAGCCTGTGCATCGCCGCGTCCTGTACGCGATGAGCGAGCTGGGCAACGACTGGAACAAGCCGTACAAGAAGTCCGCCCGTGTGGTCGGTGACGTCATCGGTAAATACCACCCGCACGGCGATACCGCTGTGTACGACACCATCGTGCGCATGGCGCAGCCGTTCTCGCTGCGCTATCTGCTGGTCGATGGCCAAGGCAACTTCGGTTCGGTGGACGGCGACAACGCCGCGGCCATGCGATACACCGAAGTGCGCATGACCAAGCTGGCTCACGAGCTGCTGGCCGACCTGCACAAGGAAACGGTCGACTGGGTGCCCAACTACGACGGCACCGAGCAGATCCCGGCTGTCATGCCGACCAAGATCCCCAACTTGCTGGTCAACGGCTCCAGCGGTATTGCCGTGGGCATGGCGACCAACATTCCGCCGCACAACCTGGGCGAGGTCATCGATGGCTGCCTGGCGCTGATCGACAACCCCGAGGTCACCGTCGATGAGCTGATGCAGTTCATCCCAGGCCCGGACTTCCCGACTGCCGGCATCATCAACGGTCGCCAGGGCATCATCGAGGCCTATCGTACCGGTCGTGGCCGCATCTACATGCGTGCCCGTTCCGAGATCGAAGACATCGACAAGGTCGGTGGCCGTCAGCAGATCGTCGTCACCGAGCTGCCGTACCAGCTGAACAAGGCGCGTCTGATCGAAAAGATCGCCGAGCTGGTCAAAGAGAAGAAGATCGAAGGCATCACCGAGCTGCGCGACGAGTCCGACAAGGACGGCATGCGCATCGTCATCGAGCTGCGTCGCGGCGAGGTGCCGGAGGTGGTGCTCAACAACCTCTATCAGCAGACCCAGCTGCAGAGCGTGTTCGGTATCAACGTCGTCGCGCTGATCGACGGTCGTCCTCGGTTGCTGAACCTGAAAGACCTGCTCGAGGCCTTCGTTCGTCACCGTCGCGAAGTGGTCACCCGTCGCACCGTGTTCGAATTGCGCAAGGCGCGCGAGCGTGGGCACATCCTCGAAGGTCAGGCCGTCGCGCTGTCCAACATCGATCCGGTCATTGCCCTGATCAAGGCCTCGCCGACGCCGTCGGAAGCCAAGGAAGCCCTGATCGGCACGCCGTGGGAATCCAGTGCCGTGCAGGTCATGGTCGAGCGCGCCGGCGCCGACTCCTGCCGTCCGGAAGACCTGCCGGAGCAGTATGGCCTGCGTGATGGCAAGTACTGGCTGTCGCCTGAACAGGCCCAGGCCATTCTCGACCTGCGTCTGCACCGTCTGACTGGCCTGGAGCACGAGAAGCTGCTGGCCGAGTACCAGGAGATCCTCGAGCAGATCGGCGAGTTGATCCGCATCCTCAACAGCGCCCAGCGCCTGATGGAAGTGATCCGCGAAGAGCTCGAAGCGATCCGCGCCGAGTACGGCGATGCCCGTCGTACCCAGATCCTCGATGCCCGTCACGACCTCAACTACGGCGACATGATCCCCGAAGAAGAGCGTGTGGTGACCATCTCCCATGGTGGATATGCCAAGACCCAACCGTTGTCCGCTTACCAGGCCCAGCGCCGTGGCGGCAAGGGCAAGTCGGCCACCGGCGTGAAGGACGAGGACTACATCGAACACCTGCTGGTCGCCAACAGCCACGCCACGCTGCTGCTGTTCTCCAGCAAGGGCAAGGTGTACTGGCTCAAGACCTACGACATCCCTGAAGCCTCGCGCGCCGCGCGTGGGCGCCCTATGGTCAACCTGCTGCCGCTGGAAGACGGCGAGCGCATCACCGCGATGCTGCAGATCGATCTCGAAGCCCTGCAGCAGAGCGCCGACCTCGACGAAGAGATCGACGAGGCGGAAGACGCGGTGCTCGAGGGCGAGGTGATCGAGCCGGAAGAGGTCGACGAAGAAGACGGCGACACGCCGGAATTGGTTGCCGAGCCAACCGGCGCCTACATCTTCATGGCGACCGCTTCCGGTACCGTCAAGAAGACCCCGCTGGTGCAGTTCGCTCGCCCGCGCTCCAACGGCCTGATCGCGCTCAAGCTGAAGGAAGGTGACACCCTGATCGCTGCTGCCATCACCGATGGCGCGAAGGAAGTCATGATGTTCTCCAACGCCGGCAAGGTGATTCGCTTCGCCGAGAGCGTGGTTCGCGAGATGGGTCGTACTGCGCGCGGTGTGCGTGGCATGAGGCTGGGCAAGGGGCAGGAAGTGATTTCCATGCTGATCCCCGAGTCCGGCGCACAGATTCTCACCGCCTCCGAGCGTGGCTTCGGCAAGCGTACTCCGCTGTCCAAGTTCCCGCGTCGTGGTCGTGGTGGGCAAGGTGTGATCGCCATGGGCACCAAGGGGCGCAACGGTTTGCTGATCGGTGCCATCCAGGTTCAGGAAGGCGAGGAGATCATGTTGATTTCCGACCAGGGTACCCTGGTGCGTACACGGGTTGGCGAGGTCTCCAGTCTGAGCCGTAACACCCAGGGTGTGACGCTGATCAAACTGGCCAGCGACGAGACGCTGGTGGGGCTGGAGCGTATCCAGGAACCGTCCGAGGACGAGCTCGACGACATCGTCGAGGCGGACGAGGAGGGCGTCGACAACGACGCGCTGGACACGGCTGGCGAAGACGCCGCAGGCACCGAAGAGGCGCCGCAGGACTAAGCCAGTGCACTACCCGAACGGGGCGACCAAGGTCGCCCCGTTTGACTGATTAGCGACGGCAACGTCTGGTTTTTGTGGGAGCGGGCTTGCCCGCGAAGCAGGCGGTGCGATGTATGGCGCCGGCTTCGCCGGTGTTCGCGGGCAAGCCCGCTCCCACAGGATTACCGCTGAACCAGCTGGTTAGATTTTGTTCTATTAGAGCGAGAGTGGATGTGAGCAAACGAGCCTTTAACTTCTGCGCAGGCCCTGCCGCGCTTCCCGACGCTGTGCTGCAGCGTGCTCAGGCCGAAATGCTGGACTGGCGCGGCAAGGGCTTGTCAGTGATGGAAATGAGCCACCGCAGCGATGACTACGTGGCGATCGCTGAAAAGGCCGAGCAAGACCTGCGTGATCTGCTGACCATTCCCTCGAACTACAAGGTGCTGTTCCTGCAGGGCGGTGCCAGCCAGCAGTTCGCCGAGATCCCGCTGAACCTGCTGCCGGAAAACGCCACCGCCGACTACATCGAGACCGGTATCTGGTCGAAGAAGGCCATCGAGGAAGGGCGCCGTTTCGGCAATATCAACGTTGCCGCCAGTGCCAAGCCCTACGATTACCTGGCCATTCCTGGTCAGAACGAGTGGAAGCTGACCCCAGGGGCTGCCTACGTTCACTACGCCTCCAACGAAACCATCGGCGGCCTGCAGTTCGACTGGGTGCCTGAAACCGGTGATGTTCCGCTGGTGGTCGACATGTCGTCCGACATCCTCTCGCGCCCGATCGACGTGTCGCAGTACGGCCTGATCTACGCCGGTGCGCAAAAGAACATAGGCCCGAGCGGCCTGGTGGTGGTCATCGTGCGCGAAGACCTGCTCGGTCGCGCGCGCAGCACGTGCCCGACCATGCTCGACTACAAGATCTCGGCCGATAATGGTTCGATGTACAACACCCCGGCTACCTACTCCTGGTACCTGTCGGGCCTGGTGTTCGAGTGGCTCAAGGAGCAGGGCGGCGTCGAGGCCATGGAGCAGCGAAACCGCTCCAAGAAAGAACGCCTCTACGGCTTTATCGACGCCAGCGAGTTCTACACCAACCCGATCAGCCACAACGCCCGCTCTTGGATGAACGTGCCGTTCCGTCTCGCCGACGAGCGCCTGGACAAGGCATTCCTCGCCGGTGCCGACGCCCGAGGCCTGCTCAATCTCAAGGGCCATCGTTCGGTCGGTGGCATGCGTGCCTCGATCTACAACGCGCTGGGGCTGGATGCGGTGGAAGCCCTGGTGGCCTACATGGCCGAATTCGAGAAGGAGCACGGCTGATGTCCGAACAGGAACTCAAGGCCCTGCGCGTTCGCATTGACAGTCTCGACGAGAAAATCCTTGAGCTGATCAGCGATCGTGCCCGCTGCGCCGAAGAAGTGGCGCGAGTCAAGACCGCTTCGCTCGCCGAAGGCGAGAAGCCGGTGTTCTACCGTCCTGAGCGTGAGGCTGCAGTGCTCAAGCGCGTCATGGAGCGCAACAAGGGGCCGTTGGGTAACGAAGAGATGGCGCGTCTGTTCCGCGAAATCATGTCGTCGTGCCTGGCCCTGGAAGAGCCGTTGAAGATTGCCTACCTCGGCCCCGAGGGCACCTTCACCCAGGCTGCGGCCATGAAGCATTTCGGTCATGCGGTGATCAGCCGCCCGATGGCGGCCATCGATGAAGTGTTCCGCGAAGTGGCGGCCGGCGCGGTCAACTTCGGCGTGGTGCCGGTGGAAAACTCCACCGAAGGCGCGGTGAGTCACACGCTCGACAGCTTCCTCGAGCACGACATGGTGATCTGTGGCGAGGTCGAGCTACGTATCCACCACCACCTGCTGGTGGGCGAGAACACGAAGACCGACAGCATCACCCGTATCTACTCGCACGCCCAGTCGCTTGCCCAGTGCCGCAAGTGGCTGGACGCGCACTACCCGAACGTCGAGCGCGTTGCAGTTTCTAGCAATGCCGAGGCGGCCAAGCGGGTCAAGGGTGAGTGGAATTCGGCGGCGATCGCTGGTGACATGGCAGCCAATCTGTATGGTTTGACCCGTCTGGCAGAGAAGATCGAAGACCGTCCGGACAACTCTACGCGCTTCCTGATGATCGGTAACCAGGAAGTGCCGCCAACCGGCGACGACAAGACCTCGATCATCGTTTCGATGAGCAACAAGCCAGGCGCGCTGCATGAACTGCTGGTGCCATTCCACGATAACGGCATCGACCTGACCCGCATCGAGACCCGCCCGTCGCGCAGCGGCAAGTGGACCTACGTGTTCTTCATCGACTTCGTTGGCCACCACCGAGATCCGTTGATCAAGGCGGTGCTGGAGAAGATCAGCCAGGAGGCCGTGGCGTTGAAGGTGCTGGGGTCTTATCCGAAGGCGGTGCTCTGAATTTATTGTTGCCCGTGGGTGGGAGCGCTTTGCGCTCGATCGCGGGATCAGCCCGCTCCCACAGGTTTCACGTTGCCCGTGAGAGTGGCGTCGGACCTATAGTGCGGGTTCGTCCTGCCCATCTGTAGGCTGTAATTTGGCACATGTTGCTGTTCTGAACAGGGTTCGCACTCGTGGTTAATGCTGTAAACAAACCCGCACCGCTCATCAATCGCCTGGTCGTCGTCGGCCTGGGTCTGATCGGTGGTTCCTTCGCCAAAGGTCTGCGTGAAAGCGGCCTGTGCCGCGAAGTGGTCGGTGTCGACCTGGATGCCCAGTCGCGCAAGCAGGCTGTCGCCCTCGGCGTGGTCGACCGCTGCGAAGAAGATCTGGCCGCGGCCTGTGTCGGTGCTGACGTGATCCAGTTGGCGGTACCGATCCTGGCCATGGAAAAGCTTCTGGCCCGCCTGGCGTCGCTCGACCTGGGGGCTGCGGTGATCACCGATGTCGGCAGCGCCAAGGGCAATGTGGTGCGTGCCGCGCGGGCCGTGTTCGGCGAGCGTCTGGCGCGTTTCGTGCCCGGCCATCCGATCGCAGGGTCCGAGCAGAGCGGTGTGGAGGCTTCCAATGCTGCACTGTTCCGTCGTCACAAGGTGATCCTCACGCCGCTCGCCGAAACCGACCCGACAGCCCTGGCCTTGGTCGATCGCCTGTGGCGCGCGCTGGAGGCCGATGTCGAGCACATGCCGGTCGAGCGTCATGACGAAGTCCTGGCGGCCACCAGCCACCTTCCGCACCTGCTGGCGTTCGGCCTGGTGGATTCGCTGGCCAAACGCAATGAAAACCTCGACATCTTCCGGTACGCTGCGGGAGGGTTCCGCGATTTCACGAGAATCGCCGGCAGCGACCCGATCATGTGGCATGACATCTTCCTCGCCAATCGCGACGCTGTCCTGCGCACGCTGGATACATTTCGCAGCGATCTCGACGCCTTGCGCGACGCGGTCGATGCAGGGGACGGGCACCAGTTGCTGGGTGTGTTCACCCGCGCTCGGGTCGCCCGCGAGCATTTCAGTAAAATCCTGGCCCGCCGGGCCTATGTGGACGCTATGAACGCCAACGACCTGATCTTCCTGGCCCAACCTGGTGGCCGCGTGTCCGGACGGATTCGCGTACCGGGCGACAAATCGATTTCCCACCGCTCGATCATGCTCGGCTCGCTGGCCGAGGGCACCACTGAAGTCGAAGGCTTCCTCGAGGGCGAAGACGCCCTGGCGACCTTGCAAGCCTTCCGCGACATGGGTGTGGTCATCGAGGGGCCGCACCACGGCCGCGTCACCATTCATGGTGTCGGCCTGCACGGCCTGAAGCCGCCACCTGGTCCGATCTACCTGGGTAACTCCGGGACCTCGATGCGCCTGCTGTCGGGCCTGCTGGCCGCACAGCCGTTCGACGTGACCATGACCGGTGACGCTTCGCTGTCCAAGCGTCCGATGAACCGCGTGGCCAATCCGTTGCGCGAGATGGGCGCCGTGGTCGAGACCGGCCCCGAGGGGCGCCCACCGCTGACCATTCGCGGTGGCCAGAAGCTCAAGGCGCTGAACTACACCCTGCCGATGGCCAGTGCCCAGGTTAAGTCCTGCCTGCTGCTGGCTGGCCTGTACGCCGAAGGCACTACCACCGTCACCGAGCCGGCACCGACCCGTGATCACACTGAGCGCATGCTGCGCGGCTTTGGCTACAGCGTGCAGAGCAATGGCCCTGTCGCCTCGCTGCAGTCCGGCGGCAAGCTGACTGCCACTCGGATCGAAGTGCCAGCCGATATCTCGTCCTCGGCCTTCTTCCTGGTCGCAGCGTCCATCGCCGAAGGTTCGGAGCTGGTGCTGGAGCACGTCGGCATCAACCCGACCCGTACCGGCGTGATCGACATCCTGCGCCTGATGGGGGGGAACATCACCCTGGAGAACCAGCGTGAAGTCGGTGGCGAGCCTGTCGCCGACCTGCGCGTGCGTGGCGCGAAACTCAAGGGTATCGAGATTCCGGAAGAGCTGGTGCCGCTGGCCATCGACGAATTCCCGGTGCTGTTCGTCGCTGCGGCCTGCGCCGAAGGGCGTACCGTGCTGCGTGGCGCCGAGGAGCTGCGGGTCAAGGAGTCGGACCGTATCCAGGTCATGGCTGATGGCCTGATCGCCCTGGGCGTGAAGTGCGAGCCGACTCCGGACGGCATCATCATCGACGGCGGCCAGATTGGTGGCGGTGAGGTCCACGGTCACGGTGATCACCGGATCTCCATGGCCTTCAGCATTGCCTCGCTGCGTGCCAGTGCGCCGATCCGTATTCACGACTGCGCCAACGTCGCCACTTCCTTCCCCAACTTCCTGGCGCTTTGCGCCGAAGTCGGCATCCGCGTGGCGCAAGAGGGCAAGTCGTGAATTCGCAGGCGCCGGTCATCACCATCGACGGGCCAAGCGGCTCGGGCAAGGGCACGGTCGCTGGCCTGCTGGCACGCGAGCTTGGCTGGCGGCTGCTGGATTCCGGAGCGTTGTATCGCCTGCTGGCGTTCAACGCCTCGAACCATGGCGTCGACCTGACCAATGAAGAGTTGCTCAAGGCGCTTGCCGCCCACCTGGACGTGCAGTTCATCGCCGCCGAGCCGGGCAAGCTGCAGCAGATCATTCTCGAGGGCGAGGATGTGAGCAATGTCATCCGTACCGAAACGGTAGGGGCGGGCGCCTCGATGGTCGCTTCTCTGCCAGCGGTGCGCGAGGCACTGCTGCAGCGCCAGCGCGCGTTTCGTGAGGCGCCGGGGCTGATTGCCGACGGTCGCGACATGGGCACCGTGGTGTTTCCCGATGCGCCACTGAAGGTGTTTCTCACCGCCAGTGCCGAGGAACGTGCCCGCCGCCGTTACCTGCAGTTGAAGGGCAAAGGCGAAGATGTTAGTCTGTCGAGTCTGCTAGATGAGATTCGTGCGCGCGATGAGCGCGACACCCAGCGCGCAGTGGCCCCGCTCAAGCCGGCGGCCGATGCAATCCAGCTGGACTCTACCGAGTTGTCCATCGAGCAGGTGCTGCAACGGATCAGAAGCGAGCTCGCATTGCGCGACCTGCTCTGATCGCCAGGAAAGCAGGCAGGGGCACCAGTCAACGTCCTGCCCGCTTTCCTTTACTTAAACGAAACCCACATTGTCTGGAATGTGGCGATGGGCGTCTGTCTCGCCCGAATTTACAGGAATTAAAATGAGCGAAAGCTTTGCAGAACTCTTTGAAGAAAGCCTGAAAACCCTCAATCTTCAGCCGGGCGCAATCATCACCGGTATCGTTGTCGACATCGACGGCGACTGGGTTACCGTTCACGCTGGTCTGAAGTCCGAGGGCGTCATCCCGCTCGAGCAGTTCTACAACGAAGCTGGCGAGCTGACCATCAAGGTCGGTGACGAAGTTCACGTTGCGCTGGACGCGGTCGAAGACGGCTTTGGCGAAACCAAGCTGTCCCGTGAAAAAGCCAAGCGCGCCGAGTGCTGGATTGTTCTGGAAGCTGCTTTCGCTGCCGAAGAAGTGGTCAAGGGCGTTATCAACGGTAAGGTTAAGGGCGGCTTCACTGTCGACGTTAACGGCATCCGTGCGTTCCTGCCGGGCTCCCTGGTTGATGTCCGCCCAGTGCGCGACACCACCCACCTGGAAGGCAAAGAGCTGGAATTCAAGGTCATCAAGCTGGACCAGAAGCGCAACAACGTTGTCGTTTCCCGTCGCAGCGTGCTGGAAGCCGAGAACAGCGCCGAGCGCGAAGCCCTGCTGGAAACCCTGCAGGAAGGCCAACAGGTCAAAGGTATCGTCAAGAACCTCACCGACTACGGCGCCTTCGTGGACCTGGGCGGCATCGACGGCCTGCTGCACATCACCGACATGGCCTGGAAGCGCATCAAGCACCCGTCGGAAATCGTCAACGTTGGTGACGAAGTCGACGTTCGCGTTCTGAAGTTCGACCGTGAGCGCAACCGCGTTTCGCTGGGTCTGAAGCAGATGGGCGAAGATCCGTGGGTTGCTATCACTTCCCGCTACCCAGAAGGTACTCGTGTTACCGCTCGCGTCACCAACCTGACCGACTACGGCTGCTTCGCCGAGCTGGAAGAGGGTGTCGAAGGTCTGGTACACGTTTCCGAAATGGACTGGACCAACAAGAACATCCACCCGTCGAAAGTCGTTCAGGTTGGCGACGAAGTGGAAGTCATGGTTCTGGACATCGACGAAGAGCGTCGTCGTATCTCCTTGGGTATCAAGCAGTGCAAATCTAACCCATGGGAAGACTTCTCCGGCCAGTTCAACAAGGGTGACAAGATCACCGGTACCATCAAGTCGATCACCGACTTCGGTATCTTCATCGGCCTGGACGGCGGCATCGACGGCCTGGTTCACCTGTCCGACATTTCCTGGAACGAAACCGGCGAAGAAGCCGTACGTCGTTTCAAGAAGGGCGACGAGCTGGAAACCGTCATCCTGTCGGTTGACCCGGAGCGCGAGCGCATCTCCCTGGGCATCAAGCAGCTGGAAGACGATCCGTTCTCCAACTTCGTTGCTGTCAACGACAAGGGTGCAATCGTCAAGGGCATCGTGAAGGAAGTTGACGCCAAGGGCGCCATCGTCACTCTGGCCGACGACATCGAAGCTACTCTGAAAGCTTCCGAAATCAGCCGTGACCGCGTTGAAGACGCGCGTAACGTTCTGAAGGAAGGCGAAGAGATCGAAGCCAAGATCATCAGCGTTGACCGCAAGTCCCGCGTCATCAGCCTGTCCATCAAGTCGAAGGACGATGCTGAAGAGCGCGAAGCAATCCAGAGCCTGAAAAACACCGCTCCGGAAGCTGCTGCCGACACCACCATGGCTGCGCTGCTGCGCGAAGCAATGGCCAAGCAGAACTGAGTTCTGTTTGATTGGTAAAAAAGGGCGACCCTCGGGTCGCCCTTTTTTATGCCTTTGATTTCTCTCCCTTCCCCAGAGCCTTGCCGCTGCGGTGTTCCTGTCGGTGTTGGCCTAGGGTTAGTGTCATATGCAGATCTTGAATTTTTTTATCAAGTCAAGATGCACCCTGTTCAAATCCCTCCAAGCGTGCTACAAACTGCTTAAGCAATGATCTAGCTGCTTGATAACGAAGGGAAAAATATGACGAAGTCGGAGCTGATCGAACGTATTGTCACCCATCAGGGGTTGCTCTCGTCCAAGGATGTAGAGTTGGCCATCAAGACCATGCTTGAACAGATGTCCCAATGCCTGGCGACCGGGGATCGCATCGAGATCCGTGGCTTTGGCAGTTTTTCTCTGCATTATCGTGCGCCTCGGGTTGGGCGTAACCCTAAGACCGGGCAGTCGGTGAGTCTTGAAGGCAAGTATGTGCCGCATTTCAAGCCGGGGAAGGAGTTGCGGGATCGGGTCAATGAAGACGAAGCTCACGATTCCATCCAGCCGTGAGGAATAGCATGCGTCGTTTAAACCGCCTTGCCGTAGTGATCTTTTTGAGCTTCTTGTTAGTAGTTACTGTCCTGTTTGTGCTGGAGAATCAGCAGACTGTTTCGCTTGCGATGTTTGGCTGGTCGCTTCCTGATGTGCCGGTAGCACTGCCCGTGCTTGCTGCGTTTGTTCTCGGTCTCGCCTTGGGGCCTCTGCTGGGTGGCATTGCCAGGGTGTCACGCAAGCGTTGATGAGCTGCGCGTCTCTGCGCAGCCAGCGTCTCTCATGCTCTGCGGCTCTTGGATGCTCTCAGGAGCGACAAGTATTTTCCAGTCACGCGAGTGGCGGCCTAGAAAAAAGCGTTCACGAAGATTAAGATGCTCCCCTTGTCTTGGGCGGGCGCGACTTGGCTTTGAAGGTGATCAGGTCGGCACGCTTCCCCCACTTGAGTTTTTTGCTAGCGCTGCAATACGGTTGGATTTGTTGATGTCGTCTTTCAGGGGCTATGGGGGCTGAAGGGCGTCGATGCATGTTCAATATTGGCTTTGCCAGGCGATAAACATGGCTTTGGTTTGTCAGCTTCTTGGGTGGATGAAATGCAGTATGCAGTAAACGTCAGGCGGGTCAGTGATGTATGGGTAGTACTGATTGCTGCGGCTCTCTCTACGCCTATCATTTTATTTTCATTATTGAACTACGACATCAATCCAGTATTTCTGCTTGCGCCGTTAGTGGCGTTGGCGTTTTTTGATGGCCTTGGGAAGATGTCCATCCTCTACGTTACCTCGTTGGTTCTCGGTATCGTATCTATTCTGGTTGTCAATCATCTGAAGCCAGATGGTGAGTTGGTCCGACACTTCTTTTCATTAGTGCTGATCATGTTTGCACCGTCTTTTTGGTTCTTGGGGCGCTCCCTATCCCGCCGCGTTGGTTTGGAAACCATCGTCTATTGGCTGGCGGTGTTTTCCTCGATTTTTGTTGTCGTGGTAACGGGACGTATCATCGCTCTGAATGAGCAGGTCAGGATTTACATTGGTGATCCAGGCCTAGAACTGGCTTACATGAATGCCAAGTTTCTCGGCTGGCCTGTGTTCGCTGCGTTTGGCGTATTGAGCCTGGCACATTTGATTTGTTTGCAGTTCCTGGTCGTGTGCGGTGTCTACCTGGCCCGGTCGGGGGGGCGAGTGTTCTCAATCGGTATGCCCTTGGCGTTGTTCAGTGGTGCGTTCCTGATCGCGGGCAGTGACTCGAGAAGTGCCCAGGCCTTGCTGCTTTGGATCGCTGCAACGTTGCTGGTAGGTGCGTGGCGCGTTCCCCGGATCAGGCGCAAGACCTTGGTTGTCGTTATGCTCACGTTACTCGCTTTCCTGGTGCTATATGTCAGAGGCATGTCTGAATTCCGGATGTTCACCACTGTCCAGACCATGTCGCAGGAGCAGCCGGTGGCAACGGGTGATGTCGCAGAGCGGATCGAGAGGTTGGCTGAGGAGCTGAACAGCGTCGCACCGCTTGCAGATATTTCCAACGATAGAGAAGAGGCCTCGACGGAGGGCCTTGCATCGGATGAAGAGATGCGTAGCGAAGTTCAGCAGCGGGAACAGAGCGTGCAAATCTTGAAAAAAGCTGATCAATTTTCGACCGGCCGTTTGGAGTTGGCAATCGAGAGCGTCACTGAGGTCTCCAAAAGCCCCGTGGTCGGAAATGGCTTTAGTGGTTATGGGCGACTCAGGGATGATGCCACGCCTTTGAAAGGCAGCATATCGGAAAATAGCTCAACGCATATCTACTATCTGACGCTGCTCTGGAAGGGCGGTTTACTTTTCTTCATACCGTTCATGATCATGTTGATGATGGCGTTTCATCGTCTGTGGCGCTTGCGATTGAGCCAGCCGCGTTCGGTAGAGAGAATCTATGCCGTCTCTGCAGTATTAATGGCATTTGGTCCAATGGCGCTGGCCTGGGACATTCTTATCGTGCCCAGCGCCGGGGTCCTCGCTTTCTTCCTGCTTGGCACGCTAGGGACGGTGCAGCGTCCAGTGGTCGAGCCAGGTTTCGGGGTCGCGGGTGCAGGTGACTGACAGGGTAGAACGATTTGGTCGATCTGCGTTCGCAAGGAGGCGAGCTGCTGTGGGCGGTGCTGTCTCAAGTGGGGCGGGAATGCAAGGCGTGTCGCGCAAAGGGTTCCAGGTATGAGTGGTAATAATGGCTTTTTGGGAAAGTTCGCACTGTATATACCTGTGAAGTTGCTTCCGGCAGCCCTTACAATATTTTTTATATTCTTCCTCTACAAGAACCTGTCAGGTGAAGACTATGTGAAATACTCTGTTGGCTTGGCGTGTGCCGCCATTGCTGCACAAATTGGGTCGATGTGGGTCGGTAACGCGTTCATTTACCATTTTGCTTCGGTGAGTAATAAGTTTTCTTTTCTGAAACATAGCGTGTTTCTGGTTTCGACACTGGGGCCTCTCACTGCCCTTGCTGCCGCGGGTGCTGCGATTGTGCTCGTGGGCGGGGGTGATGCATTTTTGAGTGTGTGGGTGTTGTGCTTGTGCCAAGCTTACTTCTTTTTTCTGTCGGCGGTTTGCCAGGCAGGATTTCTGGTCAAGCATCAGTTAGTGGCGGTTGCCCTTCAAGCACTCATTCAAGTGGGGGTCATCGTTTCCCTCCAGCGCGGCGGGGGGTTGACCTATTCAGCGGCAATGCTGGCGCTTGCTCTGGGTTACGCCTCGGCGGCATGCGTGATGCTTTATTTCGCCGTCAATCGTTTTCGAGTGTTTTCCCGCGGCATCGCCCCGTCAAAAATACGAGGAGATATCAAGGCAGTCTTCAGCTATGGCGTGGCCTTGGTGCCTTGGACGCTAGGCATGCTCATGATGGCTGCATCCGACCGTTTCGTCATCGGATATCTCGGGCTGGAAAATGGCGATTCCTACCTGTCCATGAAAGACCTGTTCGTCGGTGCTGGCGGGCTCTTGAGTATGCCTTTGCTGATGTTGGTCCACCCTTTGATCATGAAAAGGTTCAAGGAGGGTCGATTCGACGCATCGCTGGTAGAGGGGTCTCTTGGGTTCTTGATCATTGCATTTTCCTTGCTGTGGTGCGGGATCTGGCAAGTCGGCTTTGAATTGTTCGAGCGCGCAGTCGGAAAATCAGTAGTTGCACCAACCGGTACGTTGTTGCTGGCGTTTGTCGGCGTGTTTCTCAATTGTGCTGCGGTGTATGTGCAAAAGCGTCTGGAGGTGCACAGGAAGATGCGTCGGCTCGCGATGCTTTCGCTCGGCTGCGCGCTGGTGGGTGCTGTGCTGGCGTATGGCGGTGCTTTGTGGTTCGGATTGGTTGGTGTCGCATTGGGTGGCATGCTCGGTCAGGCGTTGTATTTCGTTGTTGTCACGACATCGATCAAGAGTAAAGCCACGGTGCTCAAGGCGGTCATCCGGCCTTTGCTGGTTGCTTGTGTTTCGCTTGTGTTGGGATGGGGGCTGCACCAGATATTGTCGTTGCTTCTGGGGGGGGAGCCTTGGTGGGTGGTCAGTGCAGGATGGATACTGATCTTCTCGGCGGTCTCCTTATTGTCTTTTTGGAAGGGTGTTGCCTGGCAGGGTTTTTTGCGGTCGCGTTTCTAAGCAATTCATTTCGATGCCGACAGGGGTGGACTCACCGCATTGGAGGTAGGGATATGTCAATGAGGTTTTTGAGTGTGCGCTGGGGGTGGTATGCATGATCTGACATTGCTGGGTTTCTGTGTCGATGACGACTATTTTCTCAAGTACTCCAAGGGCGATGCGATGCCGCAGGTGGCCGCTCATAAGCTGGAGTCTCGGTTTCTTGAGGCGATATCCGGTGTCGGGGTGGAAGTGGTTGCGCTGTCCACAATGGCGTCATCCGCCTATCCAAGAAATCCTCATGTTTTCATGCCTGCTGCACGTACCAGGCAGTCGGGAGTCGTCAGGCGGGTAATGCCGTTGATCAACCTTCCCGGCTTGAAGCTTATTGTTCGTTTCGTGATGGCTTTGTGTGGATTATTCTCATCCGGCAAGCCTCGCATAGGGGTGTGCGTGTATGCCGCACATACCCCCAACCTCTTGGCGGCCTGGATTTTTTCAAGGCTTCGTCGAGTGCCCTATTACGTGTATGTGCCAGACTTGCCTGCTTACATGGACGTGATGCTCAAGCGCTCGCGCTTCGTGCGGCTCATGAAGCAGATGGACGCTTCGATTCTTGGTTTTCTGGTCCGAGGCGCCGCAGGGTTGTTTGTGATAAGTCGTCCAATGGTAGACGACTGCCCGCAGTGGTCAAACGTGCCGTTCATGGTGCTGGAGGGCATAGCCGATACTGCTGAGCCACCGATCCAGGATCAAGTGATCGAGAAGAAAAGAGTGTTCTACGCCGGTGGTGTAAATCGGTCTTACGGGATCGAAGAGCTGGTGGAGGGATTTCTCCAGTCGGGTATTGATTATGAACTCCACATCTGTGGTGGTGGGGACCTTGTCGAATACCTCAAGTCGGTCAGTGCAGCAAACCCTTCTGTAAAATACTGGGGGGTGGTCAGCCCGGCCGAGGTGGCAAAAATGCAGGCATTTGCATCCGTCTTGCCAATTACGCGGGACCCGGCGCAAACATTTACTCGTTATTCGTTTCCATCAAAGTTGATCGAGTATATGTGTGCGGAAGTTCCTGTGTTGACCACGCGCTTGAAAGGTATTCCAGACGAGTATTATCAGTATCTCAATATTATCCCGGAGTTTTCCGTGGAGGGCGTGGCTTCGGCGCTCAAAGAGTTTGCATCGGCGGACCCGGAGCAATTGTCACAAAAGGCTAATCGTGGTAGGGTTTGGCTACTTGAAACGCGGTCTAGTCAAGCCGTTGGGAATCAGATTTTGAAATTTATGGAGAAATTTAAGTGAGTTTTTTCACGGGTAAAACACTGCTGATTACCGGGGGCACTGGTTCGTTTGGCAATGCCGTATTGAAGCGGTTCCTGGATAGCGATATTGCAGAAATTCGCATTTTCAGTCGCGATGAGAAAAAACAGGACGACATGCGTAAGCGCTATGCCAGTCCTAAGTTGAAGTTTTATATTGGCGACGTGCGTGATTATCAGGGTATTCTCAATGCCACCCGTGGCGTGGATTATATTTATCATGCGGCGGCATTGAAACAGGTTCCGTCCTGTGAGTTCCATCCACTGGAGGCGGTCAAGACTAACGTGCTGGGCACTGAAAACGTTCTTGAGGCTGCGATTCAGAACGGAGTCAAGCGTGTTGTCTGCCTGAGCACCGACAAGGCCGTTTACCCGATCAACGCCATGGGCATCTCCAAGGCAATGATGGAAAAGGTGATGGTCGCCAAGTCGCGAAACGTCGACGAGACCAAAACGGTTATCTGTGGTACCCGCTACGGCAACGTCATGGCCTCGCGAGGGTCGGTGATCCCTCTGTTCATCGAGCAGATCCGCGCAGGCAAGCCATTGACACTGACCGACCCGAACATGACGCGTTTCATGATGACGCTTTCTGACGCGGTCGATCTGGTGTTGTATGCATTCGAGCATGGCAACAATGGCGACCTGTTCGTCCAGAAGGCGCCCGCTGCTACGGTGGAAGTCCTCGCCAAGGCCCTCACTGCCCTGGTGAACAAGCCAGATCATCCTATTCAAGTGATCGGCACCCGTCACGGTGAAAAACTCTACGAAGCGCTGTTGAGCCGTGAGGAAATGGCTTGCGCAGAAGACATGGGCGACTATTTCCGTGTGCCGCCGGATCTACGCGATTTGAACTATGCCAAGTTTGTCGAAGAGGGTGAGACTAAAATCTCCCGTACTGAAGACTACAACTCGCATAACACCGAACGTCTCGATGTCGAGGGTATGCAGAAGCTGCTGCTCAAGTTGGACTTCATGCGTGCCATTCAACGCGGCGAACTGGCTGCGCCCGAGGACTGATCCATGCGTGTTTTGATTACTGGGGCGAATGGCTTTGTCGGTCAGAACCTGCTGGTGCATCTGGCTGAACGCAGTGATGTCGAAGTGGATCGCTTCACCCGAGCCGATGCGCCTGAATCGCTCAAAGGCAAGGTAGCGAACGCTGACTTCGTGTTCCACCTGGCCGGCGTCAATCGACCACAGGACCCTGCTGAGTTCAATACCGGGAATGCGGACCTTACCCGTCTTCTGTGTGATGCGATCATCGCCAGTGGGCGCAAGGTTCCGGTTCTTTACACTTCCTCGACCCAGGCTGAACTCGATAACGCCTACGGCAAGAGCAAGCGTGATGCCGAGGATGCGCTCAGGTCGCTTGCCAATGACGAGGGCGTGCCTGTCCAGATCTTCCGCTTGCCTAACGTGTTCGGTAAGTGGGCGCGTCCGAATTATAATTCGGCCGTCGCCACGTTCTGCCATAACATCGTCCGTGATTTGCCGATCACCATCAACGACCCAGAAGCCAGGATCAATCTGGTTTACGTCGACGATGTGGTGCGTCGCTTCATCGAAGTGATGGACGCAAAGGGCAGCGGTGCTGTTTTCGGAGAAGTCGAGCCCCAGTATCAAATCACGGTTGGCAAGTTGGCGGAACAGTTGCGGGCTTTCCGCGACAGTCGTCAGACCATGGTCACCGAGCCGGTAGGTACGGGGCTGGTGCGTGCACTGTACTCGACCTATCTGAGTTATGTTCCTGCCGAAAAGTTTACCTACGAGGTTCCCAAGTATGGCGATCCTCGGGGTGTTTTCGTTGAAATGCTCAAAACCAAGGATTCAGGGCAGTTCTCCTACTTCACGGCGCATCCGGGAATCACGCGTGGCGGGCATTATCACCACTCTAAGACGGAAAAGTTCCTGGTCATCAAAGGGCGTGCCTGCTTCCGCTTCCGTCACGTGATATCGGGCTCGTTTTACGAGCTTTTCACCACTGGCGAAAAGCCTGAGATCGTCGAAACCGTTCCCGGATGGACCCATGACATTACCAATGTCGGCGACGAAGAAATGATCGTCATGCTGTGGGCCAACGAGATCTTTGATCGCGAGCTTCCTGACACTTACGCGCGCCCTGTGGGTACACAAGCCTGAATTCTTGTTTAGGGTATAAAGAATATGAAAAAGTTGAAAATAGTCACTGTCGTTGGTACGCGTCCGGAAATCATCCGCTTGGCTCGCGTCATGGCAGCGCTGGATCGCCACTGCGATCACGTGCTTGTTCACACAGGGCAGAACTACGATTATGAATTGAACGAGATCTTTTTCAATGATCTCGGTATTCGTAAGCCGGATCACTTTCTCAATGCGGCTGGTGCAACAGGTGCCGAGACGATCGGTAACGTGATTATCGCGGTGGATCGTGTATTGGCCGAAGTCCAGCCTGAAGCGCTGTTGGTGCTGGGTGATACCAACAGTTGCATGGCAGTGTTGCCAGCCAAGCGCCGTAAGATCCCGACGTTCCACATGGAAGCGGGTAACCGGTGTTTCGACATGCGTGTGCCTGAAGAGATCAACCGCCGGATTGTTGATCACACTGCCGACATCAACCTGACTTACAGCACCATTGCCCGCGACTATCTGTTGCAGGAAGGCCTGCCTGCGGATCGCGTGATCAAGACCGGCAGCCCGATGTTCGAGGTTATCAATCACTATCTTCCGGCGATCGAAAAGTCCGATGTGCTTGATCGCCTGGGTCTGGAGTTCGGGAAGTTCTTCGTGGTCAGCGCGCACCGCGAAGAAAACATTGACTCCGAAAAGAACTTCATGAAGTTGGTTGCGGTGCTCAACACCGTCGCCGAGCAATACGACTTGCCGGTGATCGTGTCGACCCACCCACGCACCCAAAAACGCGTGGATGCCCTGGGTGTCACGTTCCACCCCAACGTACGTCTGCTCAAGCCACTGGGCTTCACCGACTACAACAAGCTGCAACTGACCGCCAAGGCTGTGCTCTCGGACAGCGGCACGATCAATGAAGAGTCGTCGATCCTCAACTTCCCGGCACTCAACATCCGTGAAGCGCACGAGCGTCCGGAGGGCATGGAAGAAGCGGCCGCGATGATGGTCGGCTTGGAAGTCGAGCGAGTGCTGCAGGCACTGGCGATCCTGGAGGAGCAATCCCGTGGTGCCGATCGCAGCCTGCGCCTGGTTGCCGATTACAGTATGCCGAACGTCTCGGACAAGGTCGTGCGCATCGTCCACAGCTACACGGATTATGTGAATCGCACAGTCTGGAAAAGATACTGATTCGTGGCCTGCATGTCAGAGAAACCATTAAAAGTACTGGTGGTCACGCAGTATTTCTGGCCGGAAAACATGCGGATCAATGATATGGTCCGCGATTTGGTCGAGAAGGGCCACGACGTGACCGTTTTGACAGGCCTTCCCAATTATCCTGAAGGCGTGGTCTTCGAGGCTTATCGGAAGGATCCCGCGCGTTTCAGTAACTATCATGGCGCGCAGGTCGTTCGAGTGCCCATGCGAGCGCGTGGTAAAGGCAGCCTCGGCTTGATACTCAACTATGCGGCGTTTTTTACCAGTGCCTCGACAATCGGAGCCTACAAACTGCGTGGTCGGGCATTCGACGCGCTATTTGTGTACGCCGTATCTCCGATCATGTCAGCCATACCGGCGATCGTGATTGGTCGGCTCAAGCGTGCCCCGGTATTCGTCTGGGTGCTCGATCTTTGGCCTGAAACGCTTCGGGCTGTGGGCGTGATCAAGCATACGGGTCTCCTGTCATTGGTCGGCCGCATGGTGTCCTGGATCTACAATCGGACTGATTACCTGTTGCTGCAATCCCATGGTTTCTTTGACAACGTCAGACACTACTGCACCAGGCCAATCGATCCGGATCGCCTCGTGTATTTTCCCAGCTGGGCCGAAGATGACTTTTCCGTCGAAGCCCCGCCGACTCGGCTGATCGAAGCGGATCCGACGGTGTTTACCGTTGCGTTCGCCGGCAACCTGGGTGAATCCCAGGACTTCCCCTCGATCCTCGAGGCCGCGCAATTGTTGCGCGACAAAGTTGCGGTGCGCTGGGTCATCGCCGGTGACGGCCGGATGGGTGAGTGGCTGGCCGATCAGGTGCGAGAGCGTGGGCTCGATAATGTCCATCTGCTGGGACGTCATCCACTCGAGGAAATGCCCGGCCTGTTTGCGTGTTCGGATGCCCTATTGGTGTCGTTGAAAACCAACGATGTCTTCGAGAAAACAATTCCCGGGAAGGTTCAGGCGTACCTGGCCTCTGGCCGTCCGCTGCTGGGCATGATCAACGGAGAGGCGGCCCGCGTCATCCGTGAGTCCGGTGCCGGACTAGCCTGTGATTCGAGCGATGGTAAAGGTCTCGCGCGAATTGTCACCGAGCTCGCCGGGTCGTCGGTCGAACGACGTACCGAGATGGGCAACGCCGGGCGTGACTATTACCTCACGCACTATTCCAAGGCCAGACTCATGGAGCGTCTGGTTTCTCTTTTCCGTACCGCGACTCAGCGCAAGGCGGCCAAGTGATGTCGAACAGGATTCTGTTGACCGGTGCAACCGGTTTTGTGGGCAAGGCAGTGCTGGAAAAGCTGCGCCAACTAGGCCACTCGGTGGTCATCGCAGTACGTCAGCCTGAAGTCGAGCAGACGGCTGCGACCGAGGTGTTCCACTGCGCCCAACTTGATGGTGACGCGGACTGGAGCCCGGCACTGGGTGATGTCGGCACTGTCATTCACTGCGCTGCTCGCGTTCATGTGATGAACGATACCGAACCAGACCCACTCGCGGCTTTTCGGCGTATCAACGTCGACGGCACCGTCAACCTGGCCAGGCAGGCTGCTGCGGCCGGGGTACGACGCTTTGTATTCGTAAGCTCGATCAAGGTCAACGGCGAGGGCACGGTCAAGGGGCGCCCGTACAAGCCTGACGATGTTCCTGCGCCGGTGGATCCGTACGGGGTGTCCAAGCGAGAAGCAGAAGACGCACTGCTACGTCTTGCCCAGGAGACCGGACTGGAAGTCGTGATCATCCGGCCGGTGCTGGTATATGGGCCGGGCGTGAAGGCCAACTTCCAGGCCATGATGCGTTGGCTCGACAAAGGCGTCCCGCTGCCTTTCGGTGCCATCGACAACCGGCGGAGCCTGGTGGCGCTGGACAATCTGGTCGACCTGATCATCATCTGCATGGATCATCCTGGGGCGGCCAACCAGACCTTCCTGGTCAGCGATGGCGAAGATCTCTCCACCACCGGTTTGTTGCGACGCATGGCTGCGGCTCTTGGACGTCCAGCCCGGCTCCTGCCAGTGCCTTCGATGCTGTTGGAGCTGGCAGCGACCCTGCTGGGCAAGCGTGCATTGTCCCAACGTCTTTGCGGGTCGCTGCAGGTTGATATCGAGAAAACCCGTTCGTTGCTGGGCTGGACTCCCCCGGTGAGCGTAGACGACGCGTTGCGCCAAGCTGCGCGTGACTTTCAGGAAGATACAAGAAAATGAATCAAGCGTGGTTGCTTCCGCTGGTGTTGGTGCTGTCGTTTTCGTTGACGGCGGTGTTGCGCCGGTATGCACTGGCCAAGAGCATCATCGACGTTCCCAATGCGCGCAGTTCCCATGCGGTTCCCACGCCACGTGGCGGCGGTGTGGCCATCGTGGTGGCGTTTCTGCTGTCGTTGGTCGCTATAGCATTTGGCCAACTGGCCGACTATCCGATGCTCGTGGCATTGGGCGGCGCAGGCGCTGCCATCGCCGTTATCGGTTTCATGGACGACCATGGGCATATCGCGGCGCGCTGGCGCCTCCTGGGACATTTCGCCGCCGCAGCCTGGGCGCTGTTCTGGCTTGGCGGATTCCCCGTAGTGCGAGTATTGGGCCTGGATATTGACCTTGGGTGGATTGGGGCTGTACTCGGGGCGTTCTATCTGGTCTGGTTGCTGAACCTCTACAACTTCATGGACGGTATCGACGGCATTGCCAGCGTCGAAGCGCTCTGTGCCTGCCTGGGCGCTTGCCTGGTGTATTGGGTGGGCGGCTTCGAGCAATTGATGATCCTGCCCTTGCTGCTCAGCGCTGCAGTGCTGGGTTTCCTTTGCTGGAATTTTCCACCTGCGCGGATCTTCATGGGGGACGCTGGCAGTGGCTTCCTGGGTATTGCATTGGGTGTACTTTCGCTGCAGGCCGCCTGGAAGGACCCATCGCTGTTCTGGTGCTGGCTTGTCCTGCTCGGTGTGTTCATCGTCGATGCCACGTTCACCCTGATTCGCCGCCTGGCAAGGGGGGACAAGGTCTATGAGGCTCATCGCAGTCACGCCTATCAATTTGCCTCCCGGCAATATGGGCGCCATCTGCCGGTCACGCTTGCTGTCGGTGCAATCAATCTGTTCTGGTTGTTACCCATTGCCTTGTGCGTCATGCTGCTGAAACTCGAGGGTGCATTGGCGCTCGTTATCGCCTATGTACCGCTGGTCGTGCTCGCGGTGCGTTACCGCGCTGGCGATCTCGAATAATAGAGAGTTATAAAGACCTGCTGCACGTGCGGCAGGTCTTGGTCATTCAAGACAGGCTTCGTAGGGGAGCGGTAAAGGTGTTCGAAGGGGTTATGGATAGATTGCGGACCTTTCTGTTGGGATTGCCTCGCCGTTATAAGCGCCTCCTTCAGGTCGCTACCGATATAGTGCTGGTGTGGGTAGCCTTGTGGATGGCATTTGTCGTGCGCCTGGGTATCGATGAATTGGCCAATCCCGTCAAGGATCACCCTTGGCTCTTTGCTGCTGCGCCCTTCGTGGCGATTCCATTGTTCATCCGTTTCGGCTTGTACCGGGCGGTCATGCGTTACTTCGGTAATGACGCCCTGATCACCATCATCAAAGCGGTCAGCCTGTCTTCTCTGATTCTGGGCGTGATCGTCTATTGGTACAGCAATCACGAGAATGTCGTGCCACGCTCCATCATCTTCAACTACTGGTGGCTGAGCCTGATCATGATCGGCGGGTTGCGTCTGGCCATGCGGCAGTACTTCCTGGGTGACTGGTTCGCAGCGGTGCAGCATGTACCGTTCACCAATCGCGACGATGGTTTGACCAAAGTCGCGATCTATGGTGCCGGTTCGGCGGGTAACCAATTGGTTGCCGCGCTGCGCTTGGGCAAGGTGATGAGGCCTGTGGCGTTCATTGATGATGACAACAGCATTGCCGACCGAGTGATTTCCGGGGTGCAGGTGTTCAAACCCAAGCATCTTCAGCGCATGATCGACCGGACCGGTGCGCAGGAAATCCTCCTGGCGATCCCATCGGCAACCCGGGCCCGACGCCGTGAGATTCTTGGCCTGTTGGAAGGGTATCCGCTGCACGTGCGCAGTATCCCGGGCTTCATGGATCTGGCCAGCGGCAGGGTCAAGGTCGATGACATCCAGGAGGTCGACATCGCCGACCTGCTGGGGCGTGACGCCGTGCCGGCGCAACGCGATCTGCTGTCGCGCTGTATCGCTGGCCAGGTGGTCATGGTGACAGGCGCGGGCGGCTCTATCGGATCGGAGTTGTGTCGCCAGATTCTCGGCCTGGGACCGAAAGTGCTGCTGCTTTTCGAACACAGCGAGTTCAATCTGTACAGCGTTCTTTCCGAGCTCGAGAAGCGCGTCGAGCGTGAATCG
Organism: Pseudomonas sp. S44; assembly: GCF_016624805.1. Taxonomy (NCBI): domain Bacteria; kingdom Pseudomonadati; phylum Pseudomonadota; class Gammaproteobacteria; order Pseudomonadales; family Pseudomonadaceae; genus Pseudomonas; species Pseudomonas sp. S44. Next base: position 58,063 of record NZ_JACVTY010000025.1, on the reverse strand, counting down.
CTTTCGGTCAAGCTGCTGCCGATACTGGGATCAGTGCGCAACCAGCGCAAACTCATAGATATCATGCGCGCCTGGCGAGTGGACACTGTCTACCATGCGGCGGCCTACAAGCACGTGCCTATGGTCGAACACAATATCGCCGAAGGCGTGTTGAACAACGTGATGGGGACCTTGTATACCGCGCAGGCAGCGCTCCAGGCGGGTATCTCGAACTTTGTGCTGATCTCGACCGACAAGGCGGTACGACCAACCAATGTCATGGGGAGCACCAAGCGTCTGGCCGAAATGACGCTGCAGGCGCTGAGCCGAGAGTTGGCACCGATCCTGTTTGGCGAAACGGGCAACATCGCGCAGGTTAACAAGACGCGATTCACCATGGTGCGCTTCGGAAATGTCCTGGGTTCTTCCGGCTCGGTTATTCCATTGTTCCACAAGCAGATCCAGGCAGGCGGGCCGCTGACGGTCACCCACCCCAATATCACGCGATACTTCATGACCATTCCCGAGGCTGCGCAGTTGGTCATCCAGGCGGGTTCGATGGGCCAAGGGGGCGATGTATTCGTGCTCGACATGGGTGAGCCGGTGAAAATCGTCGAGTTGGCTGAAAAGATGATTCATCTGTCCGGGCTCAGTATCCGTTCGGAGCACAATCCCCACGGAGACATCGCCATAGAGTTTTCGGGCCTGCGGCCTGGGGAGAAACTCTACGAAGAATTGCTGATCGGCGACAATGTCGAGGCGACCCCCCACCCGATGATCATGAGCGCCCATGAAGACTACCTTCCATGGGACGTGCTCAAGGAGCGTCTGGAGGCCCTGCTGAAGGCTGTCGAAAACGACGATTACGCACGGGTACGCCAATTGCTCAGAGAGACGGTGAGTGGCTACGCTCCCGATGGCGAAATAGTCGACCTGATACATCAGCAACGTCGTCTGGAGCCCTGATGTATGCACAGGACTCATGGATGACACGGTCAGTGTTTAACGTGAGTCCTTTGGGTTTCTTTAATGTCAGGGTGTAGTTGCAAGTTGTTATTTTGACGAGTTCGTGTAGGAGTTGTCTGAATATATTGAATGTTTTATTTTATTGTTTCGCGCAAGTAACTATTTTCCTGGATCGTTTGCTTTACGGCATACCGGTCCGCAGGTAATGTCACCTCGGTAGTGAGGAAATACTGCCGAAGATAAAACCCACAAGGAGATGTACATCATGCGCAATAATGTCCTGTCTTATCTCTTCCTTCCTCTGTTTGCCTGCCTATCGGTGTCCGCTCACGCCGTGACGCAAACGGTAGAGCACATGCCGCGTCCAGCAATGGCTACTGGCACCGTCGTTCAGGAGTCACCGGTCAGGATCGACCTGAACAAGGCTGATGTACAGACCCTGGAGGCCGGATTGAGTGGTATTGGCAAAGCCAAGGCCGAGGCCATCGTCGCTTATCGAGAGGCCAATGGGCCTTTCACGTCCGTTGATGAATTGCTGGAAATCAAGGGGATCGGCAACGCGCTGCTGGAGCGCAATCGAGAGAAGTTGAAGGTGGAGTAAGCCATCATCAAAAGCCGGCTGGCATTGCGCTGGTCGGCTCTGGCAGCTTGGGCTGGTTATTTGTATGTAAGCGTTCAGCCGACAAGCCCGCTCAATTGATCGACAAGCGCATCGCCAGCCCCAGCCGGGTGGGATAGCTGGGGTTCACGGATTGATTACAAAACGCCTTAGCGCATCACCTTGTCGCCAGTCTCGACCAAAAGTCAGCAGCAGTGTTCCTGGCATGGGTGGAGTTTTTCGAACTTCGGGTAAAGCCTAGGCGCAGTATGAAAAGCCTTGATACTCGGTGATGCTGCGTTGAAAACAGCCTGGTGCGCCAGCCCGGTCGGAATGCTCATTTACAACCCGTAAAGTCGAGCGCGACTCCGACCGTTCCTCGGCTGTTTTCGCCTTGCCTGACCTTCGTCTCAAGACTTTTCAGACAGAGTCTAAGCAGCGATAAGCGGATGCTGGATTAAGCGTTATCTTCCCGCAGGGTTAGCTTTCTAGCTAAAGGTTTTGATTTTTTCAAAGACCACTTCTCAATCATTTGATGAATTGCTACCGCAAGTAAATACGTGGCAAGGCATGCTGAGGCTATAGCGGTGATAGCGTTTGCACCCTGTTCCACGAGTACATACATTATCGCGTAACCCGTTAGCGCATGGACGACGTACAAGGGGTAGCTGATATCTGCCATGTGTGAGAGGATTTTATTGTTTGTGAATTTGTCTCTGCATAGGTAGCAGGTGTGAAAAACAATGATTGCCAGCAGATAGCCACTCATCCACTGTAGTGTGTATTGATAAGGTTCGGCAATGTAAATCCATAGGATTGTTATTAATATTGCCGTCAGTAGTATTAGTGCATGCATCTGTTTCTCAGTAATGCGCTTGGTTATCAGGGCGTGGTAGCTCATTCCTAGTGCGAGTAACATTCCTGAAGAAACCTGTACGCCAATAAGGTAGCTTTTTACTTTAAAGGTGATTGCTGCAATTAATGCGATGACGAGAATTCCCAGTGCGAGTGCCTTGAAATCTAGGTTCAGGGCGCGTTTTCCAAGTGCGCATAGTATCAAATAAAAATAAATTTCTACTTCAAGCGTCCAGCTGACTCCGTCGATTCGGTTGATGTCCAAAGGGGCGCGAGTAATAATTCCGTAATGAGATATTATGTCGAGTGCGCCGAACCTATAGCTGACGCTCTTGTATTGGGCGAGTATGTAAAGTGCAAGCATTACGATCGTGAAGCCTGCGATGTAGACTGGGTAAATACGCCAAGCTCGTCTGCGAAGAAAATTGAGTTTTTGGGAGGGCGCAAGTGAGAAGGGGATCACCAGTCCGCTAATTATAAAAAATATGCCTACGCCAAACTGCCCGGCAATGATGCAGTGTTCGGCGAAGCGCTCAATAAAATACGGAAGTTCTGGTAGGGATGCTGGAGAAGGAACGCCCATCAAGCTGGAAATTGCTGGGTTCATGATCCAGAATATACCTGCGAAGTGCGAAAGCAATACAAATACCGCGGCAAATCCTCTCAGCGTGTTTGCAAAAATAATTCTGTTGGTCATTGTGAGCCCATTGAACTCCATTGGCAGGCTTCTGCCGCAGGGGCAGCTCGCCTGCGATGATAACTAAACCGTATTATTTGTCGAGCCCGCTCCTGTTTAGTGGGAGTGGGTGGCGCCATCGCTTGCGATCCGCGGATCGCCTTCTCGACGCTAAGCGAGAACTGAATCAAGCGCCGGGCACAAACGGGGTCTGTCTTAAATGTATATATGCGAAGGGCAGGCAAGGCGAAACGGGAAAGGAACGGCCGGAGTCGGGCCCGACTGTAAAGGGGAACAACAGCATTCCGAGTCCCGTTTCAACGCAGCCTCACCGAATATCAAGGTTTTTTCGTGGTTATCGATCCCGCGCCTCCTTGGCATCCATCTCCGCATTCCGCTCCCGTATCTTCAGCTTCTGCTCCTCCGTCAACGGCACCTTCTTCGCCGTGTCCCGCAACATCATCAGCCCACCCACGATCGAGCCAATGGCCACTAACAGAATCAACCACGCATACCAAGGCATCTCATCTCTCCCACGAGCCGCTGGCTGCGGCGCTCATACCTTTTCGAGCCGCCGTCCAGCCGTTAGGTTCCAGTATAGGAGTTTTCGACCCCGACCTCTGGCCCCCAAACCGCGCCCCACTTCGTTTACAATGCGCGCCGTTTACGACTTGCCAAGAGACCTGACCATGTCCGCCTGCCAGACGCCCCTGATCGTCGCCCTCGATTTCCCTACCCGTGAGGCCGCCCTGACGCTGGCTGACCAGCTCGATCCGGCGCTGTGCCGGGTGAAGGTCGGCAAGGAGCTGTTCACCAGCAGCGCCTCGGGCATCGTCGAGACCCTTTGCGCGAAGGGCTTCGAGGTGTTCCTCGATCTGAAATTCCATGACATCCCCAACACCACGGCGATGGCGGTCAAGGCTGCCGCCGAGATGGGCGTGTGGATGGTCAACGTGCATTGCTCCGGCGGCCTGCGCATGATGTCGGCCTGCCGTGAAGAGCTGGCCAAGCGCAGCGGGCCGCAGCCGCTGCTGATCGGTGTCACCGTGCTGACCAGCATGGAGCGTGAGGACCTGGCAGGCATCGGCCTGGATATCGATCCGCAGGAGCAGGTGTTGCGCCTGGCGGCGTTGGCGCAGAAGGCCGGTATGGATGGCCTGGTGTGCTCAGCGCTGGAAGCACCGGCACTGAAGGCCGCGCATCCTGCGCTGCAACTGGTGACCCCGGGTATTCGCCCGGCGGGCAGTGCCCAGGACGATCAACGCCGCATCCTCACGCCGCGTCAGGCACTGGATGCCGGCTCCGACTACCTGGTAATCGGCCGCCCGATCAGCCAAGCGGCGGATCCGGCAAAGGCGCTGGCGTCGGTGGTGGCCGAGATTCGCGGTTGATTCGATCCAGGGGCTGCCATGCAGCCCATCGCGCTACAAGGCCGCTCCCGCACGGAGCGGCCACCTGTATCCGTTTTAGACCTTCAGCACCAGCTTGCCGAAGTTCTCCCCGCTGAACAGCTTGAGCAGCGTTTCCGGGAAGGTCTCCAGGCCTTCGACCACATCCTCCTTGCTCTTGACCTTGCCACTGGCCAACCAGCCAGCTATTTCCTGCGCAGCCTTGCCGTACTCCTTGACGTGGTCCATCACCACGAAGCCTTCCATGCGTGCGCGGTTCACCAGCAGCGACAGGTAGTTGGCCGGTCCTTTTACCGCCTCCTTGTTGTTGTACTGGCTGATGGCGCCGCAGATCACCACGCGGGCCTTGAAGTTCAGGCGGCTCAACACGGCGTCGAGAATGTCGCCACCGACGTTGTCGAAATACACATCCACGCCCTTGGGGCATTCGCGCTTGAGGCCGGCGAGCACATCTTCGGCCTTGTAGTCGATGACACCGTCAAAGCCCAGTTCATCCTTGAGGTACTGGCATTTCTGCGCGCCGCCGGCGATCCCCACGACGTGGCAGCCCTTGAGCTTGGCGATCTGCCCGGCGATGCTGCCAACGGCGCCGGCAGCTCCGGAAATGACGACGGTCTCACCCGCCTTCGGCTGGCCGACGTCGAGCAGGGCGAAGTAGGCGGTCATGCCGGTCATGCCCAGCGCAGACAGATAGCGGGGCAGGGGTGCCAGGCGCGGGTCGATCTTGTGCAGCCCCTGGGGCGTGCCGGTGAAGTAGTCCTGTACGCCAAGGGCGCCGCTGACATGGTCGCCGGGCTTGTAGTCCGGATGTTTGGAGGCGACGACTTCGCCGACGCCCAGCGCGCGCATCACCTCACCCAGGCCCACCGGCGGGATGTAGGACTTGCCTTCGTTCATCCAGCCGCGCATTGCCGGGTCCAGCGACAGGTAGAGGTTGCGCACTTGGATCTGGCCGTCGGTGGGTGCTGCGGCGGGGCCCTGCTGGTAGTCGAAATCTTCGCGGCGCACGGCACCGACGGGGCGTTTGGCGAGCAGGAAGCGGCGGTTGGTCTGGGTCATGGTATCTCTCCCTGTAGATGGCAAAGCCTGTTGATAGACCGTCGAGCCTGGCCAGGCAAGGTTGACCGGGTTGGCGAATGCCCGGTAATCCACCTCGATGATCTGGCTGGCAGCGCAGAATCACTGCAAACGATGGTAGTCCAACCGTGCTTCTGATGATGCTGCCCAGCCGGGTGGTGCTCTGACTAGACTCAGTCTCTACTCGATCTCTGTGAAGCAGGAGCCTGTGATGAGCATGACTTTTTCCGGCCAGGTCGCCCTGGTCACCGGCGGCGCGGCAGGTATCGGCCGAGCCACGGCCCAGGCATTTGCCGCCGAGGGGCTGAAGGTGGTGGTGGCTGACCTCGACGTGGCCGGTGGCGAGGCAACCGTCGCACTGATTCGCGAAGCCGGTGGTGACGCGCTGTTCGTGGCCTGCGACGTGACCCGCGACAGCGATGTGCGCCAGCTGCACGAGAAGATCATCGACGTCTATGGTCGCCTGGACTACGCGTACAACAACGCCGGAATCGAGATCGAGAAGGGGCGTCTGGCCGAGGGTAGCGAGGCCGAGTTCGACGCGATCATGGGCGTCAACGTCAAGGGCGTCTGGTTGTGCATGAAATACCAGTTGCCGTTGCTGCTGGCCCAGGGCGGCGGTGCGATCGTCAACACAGCGTCGGTGGCCGGGCTGGGCGCCGCCCCCAAGATGAGCATCTATGCTGCGTCCAAGCACGCGGTGATCGGCCTTACCAAGTCGGCGGCCATCGAGTATGCGAAGAAAGGGATTCGGGTCAACGCGGTGTGCCCGGCAGTGATCGACACCGACATGTTCCGTCGCGCCTACGAGGCCGATCCGCGCAAGGCCGAGTTCGCCGCAGCGATGCACCCGGTCGGGCGCATCGGCAAGGTCGAGGAGATCGCCAGCGCGGTGCTTTATCTGTGCAGCGATGGGGCGAAGTTCACCACCGGCCATAGCCTGACCGTGGATGGCGGTGCCACGGCCATCTGATCGAGATGCGTGCCGAGATCAGCAACGCCACCGCCACCGCGGCGCAGCCCAGCAGCAGGGCTGCGCCGAACAGCATCAGCGCCATGCGCGAGCCGAGGCGATCACTGAGCAGCCCGGTGAAGATCACCGGCAGGCTGAAACCCAGGTAAGCGAGCAGGAAGAAGCCGGCGCTGGCGCGGGTCTTCTCGTTGCCGGCGAGGGTGTTTACCGCCGCCAGCCCGCCAAGGTAGATGAAGCCATAACAGGCGCTGCTGGCAGCCACGGCACCTGCCAGTACCGCTGCCAACCTGCCGTTTTCTGCACCCCAGGCCAACAGGGCATAGCTCAGCGGCAGGATCGTCAGGCCGAGCAGCGTGGCGCGCACGCTTGCCAGGCGCCGAGCCAGCGGCTGGAACAGCACGCCGCAACTGATTACGCAGAAGGTGGAGAAGCCCGACCACTCGCTCAGCCCGTGCTGGCGCAGTACGCCTGGCAGCAGCGCGATGACCAGCCCGGTGCAGGCCCAGGCCAGCAGGATCGCCAGGCCGTACGGCAGGCTGCCGGGCGGATAGCAGGGCAGGCGCAGCATGGCGCTGCGTTGTGTCGGACGACGGTCAGGCAGGCGCCACACCAGCAATAGGGCGACGGCGGCCAGCAGCAGTTGCAGGTAGAAGCTACCCGGGCTCAGGCTCGGGCCACGCAACAGGAACAGACTGGTCAGTGCCGCGCCCAGCCCGAAGCCCAACGAGGTGCTGGCGGTTACCCAATTGGCAGCCCGGGTACTGTCGGCGCCGCCCAGCAGTTCTCCCATGTAGGCGGTCGCGGTGGTGGTCGCCAAGGCCGTACCGACGCCCATCAGCAGTCGGGTCAGGGCGAGGGTTTCGAGGCCGGGTGCGAGCAGGACGAGGGTTGTGGCCAGCATCGACAGTAGCAGTGCGGCCATGATCAATGGGCGGCGGCCGACCCGGTCGGCCAAGCCGCCGAAGGCCAGCAGCACGGGAAGCACACCCAGCACATAGCTGGAAAATGCCAGGGCGGTAGCGGCGGCGCCGTATCCGGACAGATCGGCGTACGTGGTGTAGAGCGGGGCCTGCAGGTTCACGGCGAGGGTGATCAGGCACAGGGCAAAGGCCAGGCGGGCGGGCATGGGGTATCCATCTACGAAGGGGTGGGTGAAACCACATTGAATTCATCTCCCTGCGCCAACAAGACACACATCCCCGGCATTTGTGATTAACTGTTCCCCAAAAATCAGCAAACACTTTGCCATGCACATTTCCCTGAATCGCCTCAGTCCCGTCCCTCTGGTCCAGCAACTGACAGACCAGTTGCGAGCCTGGATCGAGCAACAGCGTCTGCGACCCGGTGCGCGGCTGCCGTCGATTCGCACCTTGGCCAGCACCCTTGAAGTCAGCCAATCCTGTGTGATCGATGCGTACGACCGTCTGGTGGCCATTGGCTGGCTGGAGGCGCGCCACGGTACCGGCTTCTTCGTCGCCGAGCGCAAGCCCGGGCTGGCCCAGGAGGATGCCATGGCCTGGGGCGATGCCATCGATGGCAGCTGGAGGCAGTTCAGGGATGGTCACGAAACCTTGCTCAAGCTCGGTTGTGGCTGGCTGCCCACCGCCTGGCACGCCCGTGATGCCCTGGCCCAGGCGATACGTCTGGTCAGCCGTGGCGACCCCGAAGACCTGTTCCGCTATTGCTCGCCGCTGGGGTTGGCCAGCCTGCGCCAGCAGTTGCACAAGCGCTTGTCGCAGCTGGATATCCCCACCGCTGCTGAACGCATTCTCACCACCCAAGGCGGCAGCCATGGCCTTGACTTGCTGGTGCGGACCCTGCTCAAGCCCGGCGATACGGTGGTGGTCGAAAGCCCCGGCTACTACAACCTGTTCACCCTGCTGCGCCAGCATCAGGTGCGCATGCTGCCGTTGCCGCGCACCCCTGCGGGCCCTGATGTCCAAGCGCTCGAGCAACTGCTGGTCGAGCACCGCCCGCGTTGCCTGTTCGTCAACAGCCTTTACCAGAACCCGACCGGCACCAGTCTCAGCCCCAAGACCGCCTACCGCTTGCTGGAGCTGGCGCGTGAGCATGATCTGCGGATCATCGAGGATGACATCTACGCAGACTTCCAGGACAGCCCGGCCACGCGACTGGCGACGCTGGACAGCGAACAGCGGGTGATCTACCTGGGCAGCTTTTCCAAGACCCTGAGCAGTGCCCTGCGGGTCGGCTACATCGCCGCCGACGCCGAGCTGATCGGCCAACTGGCGCAGTTGAAGATGGTGACCGGCATCGGCACTTCACGCTTCGTCGAGCAAGTGGTCGGGCAGATGCTCGCCAACGGCAGCTATCGCAAGAGCGTGCAGCGCTTGCGGCTGCGCCTGGCCCAGCACATGGCCAAGTTGCTGGGGCAGTTGGAGGTCTTCGGTTGGGAAGTGTTCTGCGAGCCTTATGGCGGCATGTTCGTCTGGGCGCGGGTGCCGGGCCGGGATTTCGCCTGGCTCGATCGCCTGGCGCTGGAGCATTCGGTGTTGCTTACCCCAGGCAGCGCTTTCGATCACCAGGGAGCCGACAGCGACTGGCTACGCATCAATGTCGCGTATGGGCAGGACATCCGTGCCCAGGCCTTCTTCGCACATGCAGGGCGACCTGCAGATAGCTGAAAACGACAGGGTCATAGCTATTTGACACCATTCTGACGTCAAGCCCTTGTGAGCCGGCCGGCACGGTTGTCACTCTTGGTATTCGGGAACACCTGCATGGGCAAGGGGGAGCGGCGATGGGGGCGACCAAGCGCGGTAGTCTGTCCAATCTGGGCATGGCACGTAAACTCGGCCTGGGTTTCGCCCTGGTGCTGCTGTTGACCCTGGCGGTGGCGGCCATCGGTGTGTACGCCCTGAACAATATCGGCCAGCGCTTCGACGGGCTGCGGCAGATGGGCGAGGTCAATACCGACCTGCTGCGTCTACGCCAGCATGAGCAAGCCTTCGCCCTGCGTTCTGACATCAAGGAGGCCGAGGCCTTGCGCGCGGGCTTGCAGACGCTGGTCGAACGCGTGCGCAGCCTGCCGACGCTGGCGGCGAGCGAGGCAGACCTCAATGCCTATGGCCAGGCCTTCGATGCCTTCGTCGAGGCCGCGCAGGCCAAGGAGCTGGCGCTGGATACGGCTGGCTGGTCGGTGTCCAGCGTCGCCAACAACCTCGATGTGCTGCAGGCCGGGCTGGCGGACGATGGCGCCTACACCCTCAAGCAGTCCCAGGGCCAGCAGGGCAGCGAGTTTCTCGATCAGGCCGCGCAGGTGGCCCAGGTCTCGCGCCTGATGCTGCAGGCGATGGACGAGGCGCGGGTACGTCTGGAGCAGGGGCGCAAGGGCGAAGAGGTGGTGTCCGCCGGGCGCATCGCGCAGACGGTCGATGCGGCGAATCTGGTCGATCAGCTCAAGACCGCCGTCACCGATTCCGGTTACCAGAGCGTATTGGGCGAGGTGGCCGGGCATATCGCCACCTTCTCCGACAAACTCAACGAATACACTGATGAACTGGCCAAGGAGCAGGGTACCAAGACCCAGTTGCAGGCCAGCGCCGAACAGGTCACCAGCCGGGTTGACCAGGCCTATGCGGAGCAGCAGGAAGCCATGCGCCAGGAGCTGCTGCACAACGCGCTGGCCATCGCCATCGCCACGGCTCTGGCGTTGCTGGTGGGCATCGTCGCCGCCTGGCTGATCACGCGCGCCGTGGTCGGGCCGCTCAAACGGGTGATCGACAGCGCCCAGCGCATTGCGGCTGGCGATCTGGTGGTCGAGGCGCAAGTGGCGGGTCGCGATGAGGTAGGGCAACTCACCCTGGCCATGCAGCAGATGGCTGCGGGGCTGTCAGGTATCGTCAGCGGATTGCAGCAGGGCATCGAACAACTGGCCGGCAATGCCCAGGCGCTGTCGGCGGTGACCGAGCAGACCAACCGTGAGGTCGGCAGCCAGAAGGAGGAGACCGAACAGGTCGCCACCGCGATGCAGCAGATGACCGCGACCGTGCACGATGTGGCGCGCAACGCCGAGGAGGCAGCGCAAGCGGCGCAGGATGCCGACGACAAGGTCGAGTCCGGCCAACAGGTGGTGCGCCAGAGCATGCAGCGCATCGAACAGTTGGCTGAAGCTGCGGAAACTGCCAGTGCCGGTATCGACAGCCTGAGTGCCGAGATCCACACCATCGGTGATGTACTGGAAGTGATCAAGAGCGTCGCCGAGCAGACCAACCTGCTGGCGCTCAATGCGGCGATCGAGGCCGCGCGCGCCGGTGAGCAGGGCCGTGGTTTTGCCGTGGTGGCTGACGAAGTCCGGGCCTTGGCGCGGCGTACCCGGCAGTCGACCGAGGAGATCGAGCGCCTGGTAGCCAGCCTGCGCGGCAACGCCCAGCAATCGGTGGCGCAGATTCGTGGCAGTACCGAGCTGGTGCGCATGGCCGTGGCTGATGCGCTGCACACCGAAAGCGCCCTGGGTAGCATCGCCTCGGCCGTGTCGCTGATCCAGCAGATGAACCAGCAGATCGCTGCCGCAGCGGAGCAGCAAAGCTCGGTGGCCGAGGAGATCAGCCGCAGCGTCACGCAGATTCGCGGTAGTGCGGATCAGGCGGCGCTGGCGATGCAGGACAATGCGCGGTCGAGTGTGGAGCTGGCGCAGTTGGGGGATGAGTTGAAGGGGATGGTGGGGCATTTCCGCTTGGGATGAGGCTGGCCTCTTCGCGGGCAAGCCCGCTCCCACAGGTACGGCGCAGCCTTCAATACTGCTGGACCTCTGTGGGAGCGGGCTTGCCCGCGAAGAGGTCGGTACAGGCAACCAATAACCTTTACCCCTTGCGCGGACTCAGGATCAGCAAGGTAATCACCCCCGCCACGATTCCCCAGAACGCCGAACCGATCGAAAACAGCGTCAGCCCCGAGGCCGTCACCATGAAGGTGATCAGCGCCGCCTCACGCTCCCGCGCTTCGCTCATCGCCACGGTCAACCCGTTCATGATCGAGCCGAACAGCGCCAGCGCCGCAATCGACAGCACCAGCTCCTTCGGTAGCGCCGCGAACAGCGCCGCCAAGGTCGCGCCGAACACCCCGGCGATACCATAGAAGATTCCGCACCAGACTGCCGCGGTATAGCGCTTGGCCGGGTCTTCATGGGCGTGCGGGCCGGTGCAGATCGCCGCGCTGATGGCCGCCAGGTTGACCCCGTGCGAACCGAAGGGGGCCAGCAGCAGCGAGGCGAAGCCGGTCGCAGAGATCAGCGGTGAGGCCGGCACCTGGTAGCCGTCGGCGCGCAGCACGGCAACTCCGGGCATGTTCTGCGAAGTCATCGCCACCACGAACAGCGGGATGCCGATGCTGATGGTCGCTGCCAACGAGAAGCTCGGCGTGGTCCAGACCGGTTTTGCCACCTCCAGGTTGAAGTGGCTGAAGTCCAGCAGCCCCAGGATGCCGGACAGCGTCGTGCCGACCACCAGCGCGGCCAGTACGCAATAGCGCGGTGACAGGCGCTTGACCAGCAGGTAGCTGAAGAACATGCCCAGTACCAGCAGGGTGCGATGCTGGGCGGCGACGAAGATTTCACTGCCGATCTTGAACAGGATCCCTGCCAGCAAGGCCGACGCCAGCGACGCCGGAATACGCCGCACCAGGCGCTCGAAACTGCCGGTCAAGCCGCAGACCAGCACCAGCACGGCGCAGGTAATGTACGCGCCGATGGCTTCGCCATAGCTGACACCGCCAAGGCTGGTGATCAGCAACGCTGCGCCCGGCGTCGACCAGGCCACGGTGATTGGGGTGCGATAGCGCAGCGACAGGCCGATGCTGCACACCGCCATGCCGATCGACAGCGCCCATATCCACGAGGAAATCTGCGCGGTGGTCAACCCAGCGGCCTGGCCAGCCTGGAACATCAGCACCAGGGAACTGGTATAGCCGGTCAGCATGGCGATGAAACCGGCGACCACCGCCGATGGGGCGCTGTCCGCCAGTGGGCGCAGACGCGTGGTAGTGGCGTCGGTCATGGGGCATTCCTTGTTCATGTAAGCAGTTTTTTCAGACTAACGCGGGCGAATCGGAAGCTTGCCATACAGCAGTCATTGCATTTAGCCGTACAGTCCCCAACTATTGGGCGCTGACCTGCAACTGCACAGGAGGGGAGGGGCGATGTACAAGGTTTATGGGGATTACCAGTCGGGCAACTGCTACAAGATCAAGTTGATGCTGAATCTTCTGGGGCGCCCCTATGAGTGGCACTCGGTCGACATTCTCAAAGGCGAGACCGAGACCCCCGAGTTCCTGGCCAGAAACCCCAATGGCAAGGTGCCGGTGCTGGAGCTCGAAGACGGTACCTGCCTGTGGGAGTCCAACGCGATCCTCAACTTCCTCGCCGACGGCAGCGAGTTCCTGCCGACCGAGCCGCGCTTGCGCACCCAGGTGCTGCAATGGCAGTTCTTCGAGCAGTACAGCCACGAGCCTTACATTGCCGTGGCGCGTTTCATCCAGTTCTACCTGGGATTGCCGGATGAGCGCCTCGAGGAGTACCGCAAGTTGCACAAGGGCGGCTACAAGGCGCTCAAGGTGATGGAGCGCCAGTTGCAGATGACGCCGTACCTGGTGGGCGAGCAGTACTCGATCGCCGATGTCGCGTTGTATGCCTACACCCACGTGGCGCAGCAGGGTGGCTTCGACCTGGCCGAGTATCCCGCGGTGAGGGCGTGGCTTGAGCGGGTTGCCAGCCATCCGCGGCATGTGCCGATGGTGGATTGATCGGCTTGGCAGCGGCGCAGTCCTTGTGACTGCGCCAGGCTCAGACCGACCCGAAGCGCTTTTCCAGATAGCCAATGATGTCCCTGGACTCATACATCCAGGTCACCTTGCCATCCTCTTCGATACGCAGGCACGGCACCTTTACCCGGCCGCCGCCTTCCTGCAGTGCCTGGCGGTGTTGCGGGTCGTTCTTCGCATCGCGCAGTGCCACCGGCACGTTGAGGCGGTGGAGGGCGCGGCGGGTCTTGACGCAGAAAGGGCAGGCGTGGAACTGGTACAGTGCCAGCCCCTTGGCCTGCTGCTCGACCTTGGCCTGGGCGGCGGCGTCGCGCTTGCGCTTGGCCGGGCGGCTGATCCAGTCGCCGAACACGATGAGCTGGCCGAGGCCGACTCGCAGGGCTTTGACGATCATGGGCAACTCCTGATCTGTGGTGCACAACGGAAAATAAAAAGCCGACCCCGAGGGGTCGGCTTCGCGCAGAGTCCGATCACTTGATCAGACTGAGGAATTCACTGCGGGTGGCGGCGTTCTCGCGGAACTCGCCAAGCATCACCGAAGTGATCATGCTCGAATTCTGTTTCTCGACACCGCGCATCATCATGCACATGTGCTTGGCCTCGATGACCACCGCAACGCCTGCGGCGCCGGTAACCTTCTCCACGGCCTCGGCGATCTGGCGGCTGAGGTTTTCCTGGATCTGCAGGCGACGTGCGTACATGTCGACGATCCGTGCCACCTTGGACAACCCCAGCACCTTGCCCTTGGGCAGGTAGGCCACATGGGCCTTGCCGATGAACGGCAGCATGTGGTGTTCGCACATCGAATAGAGCTCGATGTCCCGGACCAGCACCATCTCGCTGTTGTCCGAAGTGAACAGCGCACCGTTGGTGACTTCTTCCAGGGTTTGTTCATAACCGCGGCAAAGGTACTTCATGGCCTTTGCGGCCCGCTTGGGCGTGTCGAGCAGGCCCTCACGGGAGACGTCCTCGCCGATCTGGCTGAGGATCTCGGTGTAGTTCTGTTCCAGGGACATGGATCTACCTGTGGGAAAAAACGCAAAAACGAAGGTTACGGCGGCAAACGCGGCGCTGCAAGCGTGATGTCATTCGTCGCGACCGTCGAGCATGGTCCGCTTGAGCATCACGTACAAGGCGCCGGTGCCGCCATGACGGGCCTGGCAAGAGACGAAACCGAGCACTTGCGGGTGCTGGCGCAGCCAGGTGTTGACGTGGCTCTTGATCATAGGGCGCTTGCCGTCGATGCGCGCAGCCTTGCCATGGGTGACCCGCACGCAGCGCACTTCCAGCTTGGTGGCTTCGGCGATGAAGTCCCAGAGCGTTTCGCGCGCGCGTTCAACGGTCATGCCGTGCAGGTCGAGGCTGCCCTCGAAGGCGATCTGGCCGAGCTTGAGCTTGCGAATCTGGCTTTCCTGCACGCCGTCGCGGCGCCACATCAGTTCGTCTTCAGCGCCAACGTCGATGACGAACTGGTCCGACATGCCATCGACCACCAGCGGCTGGTCGCTGCGCACGGTAGCGGCCTGGCGCAGGCCGGCCAGCTGCTTGCGGTCGGCCTTGGGCTTGCCGACTTCGGCGCGGTCGTGTGCGATGGGCTTGACGCCACGCACCTCGCTGCGGAAGAGGGAAAAGTCGTCGTCTTGCATGTGTGCCTCCACGTGGGCGGCGTATTCTACGCGAACGGCCCTGCGTCGTCAGCAGCGCGCTGGTCAACGCTCAATCATGCTTTTTCATCAAGTGCGGCGACAGGTTCAGCTCCCGCCCTCGGCGCAGGCGAATGCGGCTGCGCCGCCAGAAGCGCACCCCCAGGTACAGCATCAGCAACCCGATCACCGTGAGAATGGCCGACAAGGGGCGGTTGGCATTGAGTTCGGCCAGGGCCTGGTAGTTGCCCAGCAGTCCGGCGAAACCGGCCATGGCCAGGAGGATGCCCAGGGTGGCGAGCAGGGCGGACAGGCCGGCAGCCAGGCGCGCGCCCCAGTTGCCCGGCTCGCGCGGGCGCAGGCGCTTGGCATCGAAACTGCCTTTGAGCTTCATTCCGTGTTCCTCTGTAGGTATCCGGAATCAGACCTGTGCTCGCCCGTCGGGTTCCGCCCGGCTGCCGGGCGGTTGCGCGGTCAGATCAGGCTGGCGGTCGGGGCGACACAGGCAAAGTTGTCGGCCATCACGGCCATCTCGCACTGGTGGATCTGCGCGGCCGGAATGACCGTATCCTTGAGCGCCAGGTCACGGGTGGCCGAGGCGTCTTCCACCAGGGTGCAGCGATAACCATAGTCCTTGGCACGGCGCACCGTGGTGCTGACGCTGGAGTGGCTCATGAAACCGCAGACGATCAGGTCCAGGTGGCCAAGCTGCTGCAGCGTCTCGTGCAGCTTGGTGTTCTTGAACGCGTTGGGCATGCGCTTTTCGATGACGATTTCGTCGCCTTGCGGCTCGAGGCCCGGAATGAATTCGCCGGCCACACCCTGCGGGTCGAAGCGGCCACCGACGGTGCCGAGGTGGCGGACATGGATAATCGGGCGTCCGGCCTTGCGGGCAGCCTCGAGCAACTTGGCAATGTTCGCCACGGCCTCGTCCATGCCCGACAGCGCCAGTGGACCGCTCAGGTACTCCTTTTGCGCGTCGATGACGATCAGGCTGGCTTGGCTCAGCCTGGCCGGCGGGTAATCGCGGCCGGTGAGGCGGAACATCGTGGTTGGAACGGACATCAAGGGCTCCTTGGAAGGGCTTTTATCCCTCTATTCTCCCTTGCCTCGGCGCCAATGTGAATGGTTGACAACGCAGACGGCATGGTTACTGGCCTGTGGCTATCCGAACGGGAACCGGTGGAACATTTCAGCCGGGGGGCTGTTAGACTTTCGCACAGTCTGAAAAGGAGTACTCCGTGATCACATCCCGCCTGCGCACCCTGCGCGACCACATCCGCTGGGCGGTCAGCCGCTTCCATGAGCACGAGCTGTTCTTCGGTCATGGCGCCGACAACGCCTGGGACGAGGCCCGCCTCTTGGTGCTCGGTGCCGTGCATTTGCCCTGGGAGGTGGCCGACAGCTACCTGGACTGCCAGTTGGAGGATGACGAACGGGTGCGTCTGCAGCACTTGCTCAAGCGACGTATCGAGGAGCGGGTACCGACCGCCTACCTGCTGGGCGAGGCGTGGTTCTGCGGCATGTCGTTCATCGTCGACGAGCGGGTACTGATACCACGTTCCCCGATCGGCGAACTGATCGAGAAGCGCTTCGAGCCGTGGCTGGCCAGCGAGCCGGCGCGGATCCTCGACCTGTGCACCGGCTCCGGCTGCATCGGAATCGTTGCCGCCGATGTGTTCCAGGAGGCCGAAGTGGTACTGGCCGACCTGTCCTTCGACGCGCTCGAAGTGGCCAATCAGAATATCGAGCGCCACGGCCTCGACCAGCGTGTATTCACCGTGCAGGGCGATGGTTTTGCCGGGCTCCCGGGCCAGCGTTTCGACCTGATCCTGTCCAATCCGCCCTATGTCGACGCCGAGGATTTCGCCGACATGCCCACCGAGTACCACCACGAGCCCGAGCTTGGCCTGGCCTGCGGCAACGACGGTCTGGACCTGGTGCGACGCATGCTTGCCGAGGCCGCTGATCACCTGACCGAGAAGGGCTTGTTGATTGTCGAGGTGGGCAACAGCCAGGTCCATGTCGAAGCCCTCTACCCGGAGGTGGACTTCGCCTGGCTGGACTTCGAGCGCGGTGGCCACGGCGTGTTCATGCTGACGGCGCAGCAATGCCGGGACCACCAGGAGTTGTTTGCTTCGCGGGTATGAGGCTTCGGTCGCGGGGGGCATGCCCCCCGCGATCGGGCGTCAGCGAGTGGCAATCCAGATCAGCAGGCCGGCCTGGAACACCGCAAAGGCGACCAGGCAGGTGATGGTGAAGCGCAGGCCGCTGTCCTCGCGGCGGTACTTGGCCACACGCTCGTCGCGCTCGCGCAGTTGCGCTTCCTTCTCCTGCAGTTTCTGCTCTGCCTGTTGCAGCATGGTCGCCGCTTCGAGCATGTCGACGCGCTGCACCTTCTCGTTGCTCCAGGCGCTCTTGAGCTGGCCGACCGCCGTTTCGACGGTTCGAGCCTTGAGCATCTGGCCGTCGGCATACTCCACCTCCAGCCCTACGCTGCGCAGCACGTGGTCGCGACGCAGGCGCGAGTCTTCGTTGAGGGCATCCTTGCTGGGCAGGGCCATGCCCTCGACCTGGTAGTGCGACCATTTGCGCTGCAGCCATTGCACGGCCTGGGCCAGCACGTAGCGGCCAAGGCCGCGGTTGAGTGGCTCCAGTTGCAGGCCGGCGTCGTCGCCGATGCGCACGACACGCTGTTCATGGTCGACCCGCACGTCAAGGCGGTTCTGCTCCTTGCGTACCTTCTGGCCTGGCAGCAGGATTTCCATGCGCAGCAGGCTGTTGGCCTTGTCGTGGCGCTCGGCGTAGCCGAACTGCACGAAACGCAGCGGTCGCGCGCCGCTGTTGCGGTCGGTGGGCAGCGGCGCCAGGCGCAGCAGCTGAAAGTGCTCGGCGGCCAGGTCCGCCCAGGGCAGCGGCGCGCTTTCCGGTGGTTGTTCTTCGATCGCCTCGGCGGCGGGTGCATCGGTCATCAGGGCAATCCTCAAGTGCACGGGCCGGGTGATGCCATGCCTGTGCGCGCAACGCTTGCTGCACGATAAGGCTCTTTGGCATCACCGCCTCTTGCCATGCATTATCGGCAGCACCGGGCAAGACCTGAGGGGTAAAAGTGTCAGGCGGACTGCAAGCGGTGGATGAAGGCGACGATCCGCTCGCCCAGCTCGTGGGCCAGGGGCAGGTCAGGATTGCTGTAACTGTCGCGCTGCTCGCTCATCGCTCGCGGGCTGATGCGCAGCATATGGTTCATGCCATCGATCAGCACCAGCTCGGCGTCCGGTTTGGCGGCTTTCAGGCGCTCGGCGTCGTCGACCTCGACCTGCACGTCGTTGCGGCCCTGGACGATCAGTGCCGGTACCTGCAAACGCGAGAAGGCCCTGGCCGGGTCCTGGCGGAACAGTGAGATCAGGTAGGGCTGCACCGTCGGTCGAAACACCTCGCGCAACGGCGTGGGCACATCCAGGCTGGTCTGGCCGGCCTGCAGGCGGTCTAACAGGCTGTTGCCGCGGGCAAGTTGCGCCGGCGACAGGCGCTGGGCCAGTTGTTCACGCAGCACATCGGCAATGGGGCGGCCGCTGCCGGCCAGCGTGATCACCGCGCTGGCACCGGCTTGATTGGCGGCGAGGCTGGCGATCAGCGCGCCTTCGCTGTGGCCGATCAGGATCACCGGGCCGAAGCGTGGGTCGGCTTGCAGCTTGTGCGCCCAGGCCACGACATCGGCGACATAACCTTCGACGCTCAGGTCGCGTTCGTCGGGCGCCGCCGGCTGGCTGGCGGCGACCCCGCGCTTGTCGTAGCGCACGCTGGCGATGTGCTCGTTGGCGAGCAGTTGGGCCAGGCGTTTTAGGTTGTCGATGCGCCCGGATGCCGGGTTGTTGCCGTCGCGGTCGGTGGGCCCGGAGCCGGCGATGATCAGCGCCACCGGCGGCGGTGTGTCCTGCAGCGGCAAGAGCAGGCTGCCGTGCAGCACGCCATGGCCGGTGTCGAGGTCGATGGGATGCTTGAGCACGGTAGGGGCGGCGGCCTGGGCCAGGCTTGTGAACAACAGCAGGAGCAGGGCGACGATGCGCATCTTCGGATACTGCATGGGGAGATGTTCGATTTGACCTGGGGTGCGAACGAAGGTTCTCGCGATTTTTTTCGCAAAGCTGCGGCTTTCCGTATACTGGCGGCCTCTTTCAAGTTCAGGCTGATTTTCGCGGAGCGTCCATGTCCGGCAATACCTACGGCAAGCTGTTCACCGTCACCACCGCAGGCGAAAGCCATGGCCCCGCGCTGGTCGCCATCGTCGACGGCTGCCCGCCGGGCCTGGAAATCTCGCTGGCCGACCTGCAGCACGACCTGGATCGTCGCAAGCCCGGTACCAGTCGGCACACCACCCAGCGTCAGGAAGCCGACGAAGTCGAAATCCTCTCCGGGGTGTTCGAAGGTCGTACCACCGGTTGCTCGATTGGCCTGCTGATCCGCAACACCGACCAGAAGTCCAAGGACTACTCGGCCATCAAGGACCTGTTCCGCCCGGCCCACGCCGACTACACCTACCACCACAAGTACGGCATCCGTGATTACCGCGGCGGTGGCCGCAGCTCGGCCCGTGAAACCGCCATGCGCGTGGCGGCTGGTGCCATCGCCAAGAAGTTCCTGGCCACCCAAGGCATTCGCGTGCGCGGCTACATGAGCCAGTTGGGCCCGATCGAAATCCCCTTCAAGACCTGGGACAGCGTCGAGCAGAATGCCTTCTTCAGCCCCGACCCGGACAAAGTCCCTGAGCTTGAGGCCTACATGGATCAACTGCGCCGTGACCAGGATTCGGTCGGCGCGAAGATCACCGTGGTCGCCGAGGGCGTGATGCCGGGCCTGGGCGAGCCGATCTTCGACCGCCTCGACGCCGAACTGGCCCACGCGCTGATGAGCATCAACGCGGTCAAGGGCGTGGAGATCGGTGCCGGGTTCGCCAGCATCGCCCAGCGCGGCAGCGAGCACCGCGACGAGCTCACGCCAGAAGGCTTCCTCAGCAATAACGCCGGCGGCATTCTCGGGGGTATTTCGTCAGGTCAGCCGATCGTTGCCCACCTGGCACTCAAGCCAACCTCGAGCATCACCGTGCCGGGCCGCTCGATCGACGTCAATGGGGACCCGGTTGACGTCATCACCAAGGGGCGCCATGACCCGTGCGTGGGCATTCGTGCCACACCGATTGCCGAGGCGATGATGGCCATCGTGCTGATGGACCACCTGCTGCGCCACCGTGCGCAGAATGCCGAGGTGAAGGTCAACACCCCGGTGCTGGGCCAGCTCTGATCTAGCCAGGCACGGCCTCTTCGCGGGCAAGTCGGAGCGCCGAACCGCCGCTCCGACTTGCCCGCGAACGAGGGCGTTCAGGTCACCCTTCGAGCTTGGCCTTGAGCAATTGGTTCACCTGCCCCGGGTTGGCCTTGCCTTTGGAAGCCTTCATCGCCTGGCCGACAAAGAAACCGAACATCTTGCCGCGCTTGGCTTCATCGGCGGCGCGGTACTGTTCGACCTGCTCGGCGTTGGCGGCCAGCACTTCATCGAGCATCTTGTCGATCGCGCCGGTGTCGGTCACCTGCTTGAGGCCCTTGCTCTCGATGATGCTGTCGGCATCGCCTTCACCGGCAGCCATGGCCTCGAACACGGTCTTGGCAATCTTGCCGCTGATGGTGTTGTCGCGAATACGCTGCAGCATGCCGCCGAGCAGCTCGGCACTGACCGGCGACTGGTCGATTTCGACACCCAGCTTGTTCAGCAGGCTGCCCAGCTCGACCATGACCCAGTTGGCCGCCAGCTTGGCGTCGCCGCCGATGCTGGCCACCTGCTCGAAGTAGTCGGCCTGTTCGCGGCTGCTGGCCAGCACGTTGGCGTCGTAGGCCGACAGGCCGTACTGGCTCTGGAAGCGCTCGACCTTCTGCGTTGGCAGCTCGGGCAGCGAGGCGCGGACGGTCTCGAGGAAGCTTGGCTCGATGACCACCGGCAGCAGGTCCGGATCGGGGAAGTAGCGGTAGTCGTTGGCTTCCTCCTTG
The DNA here is from genome assembly GCF_016624805.1 of Pseudomonas sp. S44. NCBI lineage: Bacteria > Pseudomonadati > Pseudomonadota > Gammaproteobacteria > Pseudomonadales > Pseudomonadaceae > Pseudomonas > Pseudomonas sp. S44. The sequence goes on along the minus strand of NZ_JACVTY010000025.1, from coordinate 37,072 downwards.
CTGCGCATGGAACGGGTCTCGTCCTTGTTCGGGTCGTACAGGCGGGTTTCCTGGACCACCTTGCCGCCGTCCTCGATCAGGTCGATCTGGCGCTGGATCTCGCTGTTGATCGCCCGTTCGATGAAGCGGAACGAGTTGACGTTCTTGATCTCGCAGCGGGTACCGAACTCGACCTGGCCTTTCGGGCGAACCGAGACGTTGCAGTCGCAACGCAGCGAGCCTTCGGCCATGTTGCCGTCGCAGATGCCCAGGTAGCGCACCAGGGCGTGGATGGCCTTGACGTAGGCCACGGCCTCTTTTGCGCTGCGCATGTCCGGCTCGGAAACGATTTCCAGCAGCGGTGTGCCAGCGCGGTTCAGGTCGATCCCGGTGGCGCCGTTGAAATCTTCGTGCAGGCTCTTGCCGGCATCTTCCTCAAGGTGTGCGCGGGTGACGCCGATGCGCTTGAGGGTGCCGTCTTCCAGGGCGATGTCCAGGTGGCCCTTGCCAACGATCGGCAGGTCCATCTGGCTGATCTGATAGCCCTTGGGCAGGTCGGGGTAGAAGTAGTTCTTGCGCGCGAACACGTTGCGCGGCCCGATCTCGGCATCGATGGCCAGGCCGAACATGCAGGCCATGCGTACGGCCTCCTGGTTCAGCACCGGCAGTACGCCGGGCATGCCCAGGTCGACCAGGCTGGCCTGGGTGTTCGGCTCGGAGCCGAAGGTGGTGGCGCTGCCGGAGAAGATCTTCGACTGGGTGGCGAGCTGGGTATGAATCTCCAGCCCGATCACAACTTCCCATTGCATGTGTGAATTCCTCAGAAGCCGTTGGGGGCGCGGGTGTGCCAGTCGGTGACTTGCTGGTAGCGGTGCGCGACGTTGAGCAGGCGGCCTTCCTGGAAGTACGGGGCCAGCAGTTGCACGCCCACCGGCAGGCCATCGACGAAGCCGGCCGGCATCGACAGGCCGGGCAGGCCCGCGAGGTTGGCGGTGATGGTGTAGACGTCCTCGAGGTAGGCGGCGACCGGGTCGGCGTTCTTCGAGCCGAGTTTCCAGGCCGGGTTCGGCGTGGTCGGGCCGAGGATGACGTCGACCTGTTCGAAGGCTGCCATGAAGTCGTTCTTGATCAGGCGACGGATCTGCTGAGCCTTGACGTAGTAGGCGTCGTAGTAGCCGGCCGACAGGGCGTAGGTGCCGACCATGATCCGGCGCTGTACTTCAACGCCGAAGCCTTCGCCACGCGAGCGCTTGTACAGGTCGGTGAGGTCTTTCGGGTCTTCGCAGCGGTAGCCGAAGCGCACGCCGTCGAAGCGCGAGAGGTTGGAGGAGGCTTCGGCCGGGGCGATCACATAGTACGCCGGGATGGCGTGCTGCATGTTCGGCAGGCTGATTTCCTTGACCACCGCGCCGAGCTTCTCCAGTTCCTTGACGCTGGCCTGGACCAGTTCGGCGATGCGCGGATCGAGGCCGGCGCCGAAGTACTCCTTCGGCAGGCCGATGCGCAGGCCCTGCAGCGAGGCGTTGAGGTTGGCGCTGTAGTCGGGTACCGATTCGTCGACGCTGGTCGAGTCCTTGGGGTCGAAACCGGCCATGCCTTGCAGCAGCAGGGCGCAGTCTTCGGCAGTGCGGGCCATCGGGCCGCCCTGGTCGAGGCTCGAGGCGTAGGCGATCATGCCCCAGCGCGAGACGCGGCCGTAGGTGGGCTTGAGGCCGGTGAGGTTGGTCAGTGCGGCTGGCTGGCGGATCGAGCCGCCGGTGTCGGTGCCGGTGGCGACCGGCAGCAGGCGCGCTGCCACGGCTGCGGCGGAGCCACCCGACGAACCGCCTGGCACGTGCTCGAGGTTCCAGGGGTTCTTCACCGCGCCGTAGTGGCTGGATTCGTTGGCCGAACCCATGGCGAATTCGTCCATGTTGGTCTTGCCGAGAGTGACCATGCCGGCTTCGGCGAGCTTGGCGACCACGGTGGCGTCGTAGGGGGCGGTGAAGCTGTCGAGCATCTTCGAGCCGCAGCTGGTGCGTACGCCCTGGGTGCAGAACAGGTCCTTGTGGGCAATCGGTGCGCCCAGCAGTGCGCCGGTTTCGCCATTGGCGCGACGGGCGTCGGCAGCGCGGGCCTGTTCCAGCGCCTGCGCTTCGGTGACGCTGATGAAGCTGTTGATCTGTGGGTCGAGCTGCTTGATGCGCGACAGCAACGCGCCGGTCAGCTCTTCGGAGGAAAACGACTTGTCGGCGAGTCCGCGGGCGATCTCGGCCAGAGTGAGTTGATGCATGGCAGGCTCTATCCCTTACTCGATGACTTTCGGAACCAGGTACAGACCGTTCTCGGTCGAGGGTGCCACCGCCTGGTAGCGATCGCGCTGGTTGCTTTCGGTCACCTGGTCGGGACGCAGGCGCTGGGTGGCTTCGAGCGGGTGGGCGAGGGGCTCGATGCCGGTGGTGTCGACGGCTTGCATCTGGTCGACCAGCCCGAGAATACTGTTCAAGGCATCGGTAATGCGTGGCAGTTCGCCTTCATTGAGGCCCAGACGGGCCAGATGGGCGATCTTTTCCACGTCACAGCGTTGAAGCGCCATGGGGATCTCCAGGAAAAACAGAAACAGAATGCTTCCGTAATGAGGAACATGCCGGGATTCTGGCGGTCATACGGCCGCGATCATCGGCTGGCGTGCTCGGAAAAACTGCCAATTTAACATATTGGCTCCTTGCCCAAAATCCCTGCCATTGTTAGAGTTTGCCGCACTTTTTTACCCACGCTTTCCCCAGGGTCACTTTCCCATGTTCAAGAAACTGCGTGGCATGTTTTCCAGCGATCTGTCCATCGACCTGGGTACTGCCAACACCCTTATTTACGTGCGTGAGCGCGGTATCGTCCTGAATGAGCCCTCGGTTGTTGCCATCCGTACCCACGGCAACCAAAAAAGCGTCGTGGCCGTCGGTACCGAAGCCAAGCGCATGCTCGGCCGCACTCCCGGCAACATCGCTGCCATTCGTCCGATGAAGGATGGCGTGATCGCCGACTTCAGCGTTTGCGAGAAGATGCTGCAGTACTTCATCAACAAAGTGCACGAAAACAGCTTCCTGCAGCCCAGCCCACGCGTGCTGATCTGCGTACCGTGCAAGTCGACTCAGGTCGAGCGCCGTGCCATCCGTGAATCGGCGCTGGGCGCCGGTGCCCGTGAAGTGTTCCTGATCGAAGAGCCCATGGCTGCCGCCATCGGTGCCGGCCTGCCGGTCGAGGAAGCCCGCGGTTCGATGGTCGTCGACATCGGTGGCGGTACCACCGAAATCGCCCTCATCTCGCTCAACGGTGTGGTCTACGCCGAATCCGTACGTGTGGGCGGCGACCGTTTCGACGAAGCCATCGTCACCTACGTGCGCCGCAACTACGGCAGCCTGATCGGTGAATCCACCGCCGAGCGCATCAAGCAGGAAATCGGTACCGCCTACCCGGGCGGCGAAGTCCGCGAGGTCGACGTGCGCGGCCGCAACCTGGCCGAGGGCGTACCACGTGCCTTCACCCTGAATTCCAACGAAGTGCTCGAGGCGCTGCAGGAATCGCTGGCGACCATCGTCCAGGCGGTCAAGAGTGCCCTGGAGCAGTCGCCGCCGGAGTTGGCGTCCGACATCGCCGAGCGTGGCCTGGTGCTGACCGGCGGTGGCGCGCTGCTGCGTGACCTCGACAAGCTGCTGGCCCAGGAAACCGGCCTGCCGGTGATCGTTGCCGAAGACCCGCTGACCTGCGTCGCCCGTGGCGGTGGTCGTGCGCTGGAGATGATGGACAAGCACGCCATGGACCTGCTCTCCAGCGAGTGAGTCCTGGCGCTGTCCAGCCGTCGCTGAAGATCGCCTGGTTTACAGGTGGCACGCACAGTGCTACCTGTATGCGCTGTTGACGTCCGTCGGGCGTCGTTTCCGTCAATCCGCAGGCTGGTGGTTGCATTGAACTCGTGCAATGACCGCTTGAATCGTCGTCCACGAGGAACGGCCCATTAAACCGCTTTTCTCCAAGGGCCCTTCGCTGGGCGTTCGTCTGCTCGTGCTGGTGGTGATGTCGGTCGCGCTGATGGTGGTCGACTCGCGCTTTGACGTGCTCAAGCCGGTACGCAGCCAGATGGGGCTGGTGCTGATGGAATCCTATTGGGTCACCGACTTGCCGCAGCGTCTGTGGCAGGGCGTGGCCGGGCAGTTCGGCAGCCGCACCGAGCTGATCGCCGAAAACGAGAAGCTCAAGACCGAAGCCCTGCTGTTGCAGGGGCGTCTGCAGAAGCTGGCCGCGCTCACCGAGCAGAACGTGCGCCTGCGCGAATTGCTCAATTCTTCGGCACTGGTCAACGAAAAGGTCGAAGTCGCCGAGTTGATCGGGGTCGATCCCAATCCCTTCACTCATCGCATCCTGATCAACAAGGGCGAGCGCGACGGTGTGTTCCTCGGCCAGCCGGTGCTCGATGCCCGCGGCCTGATGGGCCAGGTGGTCGAGCTGATGCCCTACACCTCGCGCGTGCTGCTGCTGACCGACACCACCCACAGCATTCCCGTGCAGGTCAACCGCAACGGCCTGCGCGCCATTGCCAGCGGCACCGGCAACCCGGAGCGCCTGGAACTGCGTCACGTGGCCGATACCGCCGACATCAAGGAAGGCGATCTGCTGGTGAGCTCCGGCATGGGGCAGCGTTTCCCGGCCGGTTATCCGGTGGCCACGGTCAACGAGGTAATTCACGACTCCGGTCAGCCGTTCGCCATCGTTCGCGCCATTCCTACCGCCGCCCTCAATCGCAGCCGGTACATGTTGCTGGTGTTCAGCGATCGACGTACGCCTGAGCAGCGTGCCACTGATGCAGCGATCGCCCAGGAAGAGGCCGACCGTCAGGACGGTGCGAGTGCCAAGCCGGCAGCCGTGCCAGCACCGGCAACTGCGCCTGCGAGCGGCGCACCGGCCCATGCGCCAGCACCTGCCGCCACCGCGCCAGCCCACGGCTCTTCCACCTCACACCCACCAGCCGCACCCGCGTCGCCTGCACAGCCCCGGAGAGAATGATGGCCAGTACCCGTAGCAGAAACGGCTGGGCCATCTGGCTGACCTTCGTCATCGGCCTGCTGCTCAGCGTCACGCCGATGCCGCAGTTCATGGAGGTGTTCCGCCCCATGTGGCTGGCCTTGTTGCTGGCGTTCTGGACCCTGGCCGTACCCAGCAAGGTCGGCATGACCACGGCCTTCGTGCTCGGCCTGGCCGAGGACGTGCTCTACGGCACCCTGCTGGGGCAGAACGCGTTGATCCTCACCTTGATCACCTTCCTGGTGCTGTCCCTGCAGCAACGCCTGCGCATGTTCCCCATGTGGCAGCAGAGCCTGGTGATCCTGGTGGTGTTCGGCATCGCCCAGTTGATCCAGCTGTGGCTCAGCGCCCTGACCGGCAATCGCCTGCCGACGCTTGCACTGGTGTGGTCGGCGGTGATCAGCGCCTTGCTCTGGCCCTGGATCAGCTTCGCCCTGCGCGGCATGCGCCGACGCCTGCATATCCACTGACGCGTCGCCACTGACACGGAGATGTCCCCATGACTCGACTGCACCTGGCCTCCGGCTCCCCACGTCGACGTGAGCTGCTGGCGCAGATTGGCGTGCCATTCACCGTGGTCAGCGCCCCCATCGACGAAACCCCGCAGGTCGGCGAAGCCGCCCAGGCCTACGTCGAGCGCCTGGCGCAAGCCAAGGCGGTGGCTGGTTTCAACCTGCTCGATGCCCCGGGCGTGGTGCTCGGCGCCGATACTGCCGTGGTGCTCGACGGCCAGATCCTTGGCAAGCCGGAAAACCGCGAGCACGCCCTGGCGATGCTGGGCGACCTGTCCAAGCGCGAGCACCAGGTGCTCACTGCCGTGGCCGTGACCGACGGCACGCGCTCCCTGAGCCTGTGCGTGGCGACCAAGGTTCGTTTCCGTACTATCTCTTTCGATGAAGCATGTCGCTACTGGGACAGCGGTGAACCGTTGGACAAGGCCGGTGGCTATGCGATCCAGGGCCTGGGCGCGGTGTTCGTCAGCGCCATCGAAGGCAGTTATTCGGCCGTGGTCGGCCTGCCCCTGAGCGAAACCGCCGAGTTGCTGGAGCAGTTCGGCATTCCCTGCTGGCAGCATGAGGATACCGTCCAGCGCTAGCCAGCCGCCCGACAGCGATCCATCATTACCGAAGACCTTTGACGAGAGCCTGCCATGAGTGAAGAGATCCTGATCAACATCACGCCGATGGAGTCACGCGTGGCAGTGGTGGAGAACGGAGTGCTGCAGGAGGTGCATGTCGAGCGCACCCAGCGCCGTGGCATCGTCGGCAATATCTACAAGGGCAAGGTGGTGCGTGTGCTGCCCGGCATGCAGGCCGCCTTCATCGATATCGGTCTGGAGCGTGCGGCGTTCATCCACGCCTCGGAGATCTCCCAGCGTGAAGGCTCGGCGGTCGAGACCATCACCGCACTGGTCCACGAAGGCCAGGCCCTGGTGGTGCAGGTGACGAAGGACCCCATCGGCACCAAGGGCGCGCGCCTGACCACCCAGTTGTCGATCCCGTCGCGCTACCTGGTGTACATGCCGCGCAGCAGCCATGTCGGCATTTCGCTGAAAATCGAGGACGAAGCCGAGCGTGACCGTCTTAAACAGGTGGTCAGCGACTCGATGGCGCAAGAGAAGATCAAGGACGCCGGCGGCTTCATCCTGCGCACCGCCGCCGAGGGCGCGCGTGCTGAAGACATCCTCCAGGACATCCGCTACCTGCGTCGCCTGTGGGAGCAGATCGGCAGCCAGATCCAGGCCTGCGGTGCGCCGACCGTGATCTACGAAGACCTCGGCCTGGCGTTGCGCACCTTGCGCGACCTGGTCAATCCGAAGATCGAGAAGATCCGCATCGACTCGCGGGAAACCTTCCAGAAGACCACGCAATTCGTGGGTGAGCTGATGCCCGAAATCGCCGACCGCCTCGAGCATTATCCCGGCGAGCGGCCGATCTTCGACCTCTATGGGGTCGAGGACGAGATCCAGCGCGCCCTGGAGCGCAAGGTGCCGCTCAAGTCCGGGGGCTACTTGGTGGTCGATCCTGCCGAGGCGATGACGACCATCGACGTCAATACCGGCGCCTTCGTCGGCCATCGCAACCTCGAAGAGACCATTTTCAAGACCAATCTCGAAGCGGCCACCGCCATTGCGCGACAGCTTCGCCTGCGCAACATCGGCGGCATCATCATCATCGACTTCATCGACATGGAAGACGAAGAGCACCGCCGCCAGGTCCTGCGCACGCTGGAAAAACAGCTCGAGCGCGACCATGCCAAGACCAATATCATCGGCATTACCGAGTTGGGCCTGGTACAGATGACCCGCAAGCGTACCCGTGAAAGCCTCGAGCAGGTGCTGTGCGAGCCCTGCCTGGCCTGCCAGGGGCGCGGCAAGCTGAAGACGCCAGAGACTATTTGTTACGAAATCTTCCGCGAAATTCTTCGTGAGGCGCGGGCTTACCAGGCAGAAGGCTACCGCGTGCTGGCCAACCAGAAGGTAGTCGATCGGCTGCTGGACGAAGAGTCAGGCAACGTCGCCGAACTGGAGGCCTTCATCGGGCGAACCATTCGCTTCCAGGTCGAGTCCATGTATTCCCAGGAACAATATGATGTGGTGCTGCTCTGACGCGTTCTGAAACCGTTCGCCCAGTGGCGAAAACACCGCTTGCGGCCATAGTTAATGGACGACTCGGAGGGCAATGGCCATGGAACGTCTGACCCGCGTTCTAGGCGCGTTGACCCGTTGGGGGCTGGGGCTGTGCGCCTTGCTCGCGGTGCTGGTGGCACTGTATGTCAGCCTCGGTCGGCAACTGGTGCCGTTGGTGGCCGAATACCGGGCCGACCTCGAAGACAAGGCCCAGCAAGCCTTGGGCTTGCCTGTGCATGTGGGGGCGCTCGAAGGGCGATGGAGTGGTCTGGCCCCGGTGCTCAGGCTGCGCGACCTGCAATTGGGCGAAGGCTCTGCAGCCCTGCGCCTGGATGACGTCAAGCTGGTGCCCGACCTGTGGGCCAGCTTGAAGGCTCGCGAAGTGCGGTTGGCGCATGTCCAGCTCGGCGGCCTGCAACTGATCCTGCATGAAGACCAGCAAGGTGCCTGGACCCTTGAAGGCCTGCCGAAGAAAGACGATGCGCCCATCGACCCCCCCCAATTGCTGCAACGCCTCCAGCAACTGGGCAGGGTCGATGTGTTCGACAGCCAGGTTACCTTCCAGCCGTGGCGCCGTGATTCGGTCACGCTCACCTATGTCAGCCTTGGCTTGCAAGCCGGTCCGTCGCGCCAGCGCCTGGAGATGCGCGCGACCCTGCCCGACGGTCAGCCCCTGGCGGTGAACCTGCGCAGTCGCGCCACCCCCGACGCCTGGCGCGATGGACGCCTGGAGGCCTATGTCAGCCTGCCGCAGAGCGATTGGGCGCGCTGGGTGCCGCCAAGCCTGCTCGGGCAGTGGCGAGCCAAGACCCTGCGTGCGGGGGGCGAGTTCTGGATCGACTGGAACAAAGGCCAGTTGCAGCGCGCCGTCGCCCGCCTGAACGCGCCGCAGCTGCGGGGCGCCTATGCCGGGCGCAAGACCGTGACTCTCGACAACCTGGCGCTCTCCAGTTGGGTGCGCCGGGGCAAGGAGGGCTACGAGATCGTGGTCGATTCGTTGGCTGCGAGTATCGGTGAAACCCGCTGGGAAACACATTTGCAAGCGCGCCAGCGTCCTGGGCAGGAGGCTACCGAGGATGTGTGGCATGTCCAGGCCGATCGTCTCGACCTGACGCCGCTGACCCCGCTGATCGATGGCCTGGCACCGCTGCCGGACAACTTGATGACCGTCGTCGACGCCCTTAACGTGACCGGCACGCTGCGTAACGTCCAGCTCGACATCCGTCCCCATGCCGAAGGTGACCAGCGCCTGCAGTTCGCCGCCAATCTCGACAAGATCGGTTTCGATGCGTATCACGGAGCGCCCGCAGCCGGCAATGTCAGCGGCAGCATCAGCGGCGATCTCGGGCACGGCGAACTACGCCTGGATACCGATGCCTTCATGCTGCATCTGTACCCCATTTTCGGCAAACCCTGGCACTACCAGAAAGCCAATGCCCGCCTGACCTGGGCGCTCGACAAGGACGGCTTCACCCTCATCGCGCCCTACATCAAGGTGCTGGGCGACGAGGGCAAGATCGCCGCCGATTTTCTCATTCGCTTCAGGTTCCACGAAGAGCAGGCCGATTATATGGACCTGCGTGTCGGCCTCACCGAGGGCGATGGCCGCTACACGGCCAAGTACCTGCCGGAAGTGCTCAGCCCGGCGCTGGATGAGTGGCTTCGCAGTGCCATCGTCAAGGGTGCGGTCGACGAGGGCTATTTCCAGTACCAGGGATCGCTGAACCACAACGCCCCGGCGCATTCGCGCAGTATCAGCCTGTTCTTCAAGGTGCATGACGCAGCGCTCGATTTCCAGCCGGGCTGGCCGCAGGTGCAGCAGGTGGACGGCAATGTGTACATCGAGGATACCGGTGTGCGCATCCAGGCCAGCAAAGGTCTGCTGCTCGACACCCGGGTCAGTGATGTCAGCGTCAACATCCCCCATGTCGAGGGCGACCAGCATAGCCGCCTGTACCTGGACGGCGAGTTCGACGGCAGCCTGGGCGACGGCCTGAAGATTCTGAAAGAGGCACCGATCGGCACTGGCGAGATCTTCGCCGGCTGGGAAGGCGAGGGCCCGCTGCAGGGCAAGGTCAAGCTGGACATCCCGCTGGAGCACGGTCTGCGTCCCAAGGTGCTGGTGGATTTCTCGACTTCGGATGCCCGCCTCAAGGTGGAGCCGCCGGCACTCGATCTGAGCCGCTTGAAGGGTGACTTCACCTTCGACCTCGACAAGGGCTTGAGCGGCAAGGGCATCAGCCTCCAGGCCTTCGACAGGCCGGTGACCGCGCAGATTCTCGCCGAAGGGCAGGGTGGCCAGATTCAGACCCGGATCAACGCCACCGGCCAGGTGCCGCTCAAGTCGTTGACCGACTGGCTGCAGTTCAAGCAGGCACTCCCGGCCTCGGGCGATATCCCCTATCAACTTCAGGTCAGCCTGGGGAGCCGCGACAATCGCCTGAGCGTCAACTCGTCGCTCAAGGGGCTGACCATCGACCTGCCAGCGCCCTTCGGCAAAACGGCGGGCGAGTCACGCGACAGCAGCTTCAGCATGAACCTGCAAGGTGCCGAGCGGCGCTTTGATGCGAGCTACGCTGATGTGGCACGGTTGGCCTATGCGGCTTCGCTCGACAAGCTGGCCCAGGGACGCGGCGAGTTGGTGCTCGGCGGTGGCGAGGCGAGCGTGCCGGGCGGCCAGGGCCTGCGGGTGCGTGGGCGCCTCGAATCGCTGGACCTTGAGCCCTGGCAGCAGCAGTTGGACAAATACGCAGGTCAAGACCCAGGTGGCAGCGCACGACAGGGCCTGCAGAGCGTGGATGTGAGCATTGGCCAGTTGAAGGCATTCGGCACCGACCTCAACCAGGCAGTGGTGCGTCTGGCTCGTGTTGCCAGCGCCTGGGACCTGCGCCTGGACAGCAAGGAAGTGATCGGCAATGCGCGGATCCCGGATGCCAAGGCCGCGCCCATGGTGGTCAAACTGCAGACCTTGCGCCTGCCGCCGGCCGATCCGCAGGAGGCCCAGGCCGAAGATGCGCCTGATCCGCTGGCCACCTTCGACCCGCGCAAGGCGCCGGTCCTGGACCTGAGCATCGACAAGTTGTATCGCGGTGACGACCTGTTCGGCAGCGCCTCGGTCAAGCTGCGGCCGAATGCCCGTGGTGTGTCGCTGGACGACATCGACCTCAATCTCAAGGGCCTGCACATCGACGGCAGCGGCGGCTGGGAAGGTGTTCCTGGCAGCACCAACAGTTGGTACAAGGGGCGCCTGGACGGCAAGGACCTGGGTGACGTGCTCAAGGCCTGGGGCTTCGCGCCCACGGTCACCAGCCGCGATTTCCGCATGGATGTCGATGGTCGTTGGCCGGGTTCGCCGGCCTGGGTCAGCCTCAAGCGATTCTCCGGCAGCCTCGATGCCTCGCTGCGCACCGGCCAGTTCGTCGAGGTCGAGGGGAGCGCCCAGGCGTTGCGGGTGTTCGGCCTGCTCAACTTCAACTCCATTGGTCGTCGTCTGCGCCTGGACTTCTCCGACCTGTTCGGCGAGGGGCTGGCCTATGATCGGGTCAAGGGCCTGCTGGTGGCCAGCGAGGGCGTTTATGTCACCCGTGAACCGATCGCTGTCACCGGCCCCTCCAGCAATTTCGAGCTCGATGGCACCCTCGACTTTGTGCGCGACCGTATCGATGCCAACCTGCAGGTGACCCTGCCGGTCACCAACAACCTGCCGTTGGCGGCGCTGATCGTCGGGGCACCTGCGGTCGGCGGCGCGTTGTTCCTTGTCGATCGGCTGATCGGCGATCGGGTCGCGCGCTTCGCCAGCGTGCACTATCGGGTCGAAGGTCCGGTCAAAGAGCCTAAAATCACCTTTGTGAAACCTTTCGATAAATCGCGCTAGGAGTGGTCATGAAGTCAGCAGTGATCCAGATGGTCAGCCAGGACGGCGTACTGGCCAACCTGCAGCGGGCTCACGTGCTGCTGGAGCAGGCCGCTGACAGCGGTGCACGGCTGGCGGTGCTGCCGGAGAATTTCGCGGCCATGGGGCGGCGCGATGCGGCCGCGATCGGTCGCGCCGAGGCGCTTGGCGAAGGCCCGATCCTGCCATGGTTGAAACGTGCCGCACGCGACCTCAGGTTATGGATTGTTGCCGGCACCTTGCCGTTGCCGCCGGTCGATGAGCCCGAGGCCAAGGCCCATGCCTGCTCGCTGCTGGTTGACGAGCACGGCGAGATCGCCGCGCGTTACGACAAGCTGCACCTGTTCGATGTGGACGTGGCCGACAACCGCGGTCGCTACCGCGAATCGGACGATTACGCCCATGGCGCGCAGGTGGTGGTGGCCGATACGCCGGTTGGACGCCTGGGCTTGTCGGTGTGCTACGACTTGCGCTTTCCCGAGCTCTACAGCGCCCTGCGCGCTGCCGGGGCCGATCTGATCAGCGCCCCGTCGGCGTTCACTGCGGTGACCGGCGCGGCACATTGGGAAGTGTTGATCCGTGCCCGCGCCATCGAAACCCAGTGCTACATGCTGGCCGCCGCGCAGGGCGGTATCCATCCAGGCCCGCGGGAGACCCATGGCCATGCGGCGATCGTCGACCCTTGGGGGCGGATCGTCGCCGAACATGCGCATGGCGAAGCGATATTGCTCGCCGAGCGCGACGCTGAAGAACAAGCGTCCATACGGGCGCGCATGCCGGTCGTTTCGCACCGGCGCTTTTTCTCGCAGGACGCCTTGCGGCCTGCGCACACCTCGGAGTGACTATGAGCCAGATGTTATCCACCGTCAGCGAGCAGCTCCTGGCCCCGGGCGGACTGACCCTGGACAGCCTGCAGGCTGTGCTGGGTGAGTTGGCAGGGCCCGGCATCGACGCTGCCGACCTGTATTTCCAGGGGCAGATCTCGGAAACCTGGGCACTGGAAGACGGTATCGTCAAGGAAGGCAGTTTCAACCTCGACCAGGGTGTCGGCGTGCGTGCATTGTCTGGCGAGAAAACCGGCTTCGCCTACAGCAACGCAATCAACCTTGAAGCCCTGACGTCAGCGGCGCGCGCCGCCCGCTCGATCTCCCGCGCCGGCCAGAACGGCAAGGTGCAGGCCTTCCGCAGCCAGGACGTGACCGCCCTGTACGCACCGGGCAACCCGCTCGATGTCCTGAGCCGCGTCGAGAAAGTCGAACTGCTCAAGCGCGTCGATGCTGCCACTCGTGCCCTCGACCCGCGTATCCAGCAGGTCAGCGTGAGCATGGCGGGCGTGTGGGAGCGGATCCTGGTGGCGGCGGCCGATGGCAGCCTGGCCGCGGATGTGCGGCCGCTGGTGCGTTTCAACGTCAGCGTCATCGTCGAACACAACGGTCGCCGCGAGCGGGGCGGCCAGGGCGGGGGCGGGCGTACCGACTACCGCTACTTCACGGAAGAGCGGGTGATGGGCTATGCCCGCGAGGCGCTGCGCCAAGCGCTGGTCAACCTCGAGGCGCAACCTGCACCGGCCGGCACGCTGCCGGTAGTGCTCGGTCCGGGTTGGTCGGGCGTACTGCTGCATGAAGCGGTCGGCCACGGTCTGGAAGGTGATTTCAACCGCAAAGGCAGCTCGGCCTACAGCGGGCGGATCGGTGAGGCGGTGGCGTCGAAGCTGTGCACCATCGTCGACGACGGCACGCTGGAAGGCCGTCGCGGTTCGCTGAGCGTCGATGACGAAGGCACGCCGACCGAATGCACCACGCTGATCGAGAACGGCATCCTCAAGGGCTACATGCAGGACAAGCTCAATGCCCGCCTGATGGGTATGGCGGTGACCGGCAATGGTCGACGCGAATCCTACGCGCACCTGCCGATGCCGCGCATGACCAACACCTACATGCGTGCCGGCGAGAGTGACCCGCAGGAGATCATCGCCTCGGTGAAGAAGGGCATCTACTGCGCCAATCTCGGCGGCGGCCAGGTGGACATTACCAGTGGCAAGTTCGTGTTCTCCACCAGTGAGGCGTACCTGATCGAAGACGGCAAGATCACCGCGCCGGTCAAGGGCGCGACCCTGATCGGCAATGGGCCGGAGGCGATGAGCCGAGTGTCGATGGTCGGTAACGACCTGGCCCTGGACAGCGGAGTCGGTACCTGTGGCAAGGATGGGCAGTCGGTGCCGGTTGGCGTTGGTCAGCCGACCCTGAAGCTGGACGCGATCACCGTGGGCGGTACCGGGGCTTGATGACAAGCCCTGCCTGCAGGAGTGGCCTTGTGTCGCGCAAAGGCCGCCAGGCGGCCTCGAGATCTCGGCGACACAGACGGGGCTGCCGTGCAGCCCTTTCGCGACGCGATGCCGCGCCTACAAGCGGTCGGTGGCGGTGCTCAGCGCAGGCCGCGTTGCAGCTCGTCGAGGTCACGGATGTACTTGAACACCTTGCGCGCAGCGGCAGGCGGCTTGTTCCGCGCCTTTTCGTGCTGGGCATGGCGGATCAGCGAGCGCAGTTGCTGGCGATCGGTATCGGGGAACTCCTGGACGAAGCGCTCGAGGTCTTCGTCGTTGCCGTCGATCAACCGGTCGCGCCAGCGCTCAAGGCCGTGGAAACGTTCGTTGTACTGGCGCGTGGAGCTGTCTATCTGCTCGAGCAGCGCATGGATGGCCTCCAGGTCCTGTACGCGCATCAGCTTGCCGACGAACGACATGTGGCGTTTGCGGGCACCGTGGGCGGTGTGTTTGGACGCTTCCTCCAGTGCTTTGCGCAACTCGTCGGTGAGTGGCAGGCGCGCGAGGATATCGGGCTTGAGCGTGGTGAGGCGCTCGCCGAGTTCGACCAGCGCATGCAGCTCGCGCTTGATCTGGGTCTTGCTTTTTTCGCCGTCGAAGGCGTCGTCGTATGAATCAACCATGGTGGCAGTCCGCAGGAAATCGCCGCCATGATAACCAGTCGGGGGCCGCTTTGTCCGGCCCGGTCGAAGAATGGCCCTCGCCGAACGCAGAATTTGAGTGGAGAAAACCATGAGTGCAGTCCAGAGCATAGGTCCGAAGGACCTGCCAGCGTTGCAGGAGCAGGTCGAGGCGATCGTTGCCGAAGCACGCCGCCAGGGCGCCAGTGCCTGCGAGGTGGCGGTTTCGCTGGAGCAGGGCCTGTCCACCAGCGTGCGCCAGCGCGAGGTCGAAACGGTCGAGTTCAACCGCGACCAGGGCTTTGGCATCACCCTCTACGTGGGCCAGCGCAAGGGCTCGGCCAGTACTTCGGCAAGCGGTCCGGAGGCCATTCGCGAAACAGTGGCTGCTGCATTGGCAATTGCCAAGCACACCTCAGAGGATGAGTGCTCGGGCTTGGCCGACGCGGCACTGATGGCGCGTGAAATGCCCGACCTCGACCTCTACCACGATTGGGACATCGAGCCCGAGCGTGCCATCGAGATGGCCCTGGAGTGCGAGGCGGCCGCCTTCGATGCCGACAAGCGTATTCTCAATGCCGACGGCACCACCCTCAACACGCACCAGGGCGTGCGGGTGTATGGCAACAGTCACGGCTTCATCGGTGGCTACGCCTCGACGCGCCACAGCCTGAGCTGTGTGATGATCGCCGAAGGCGAAGGGCAGATGCAGCGCGACTACTGGTACGACGTCAATCGCCAGGGCCAATTGCTGGCCGACCCGCGCAGTATTGGCCAGCGCGCTGCCCAGCGTGCCGCCAGCCGTCTGGGCGCACGTCCAGTGCCGACCTGCGAGGTGCCGGTGCTGTTCGCTGCGGAACTGGCTGGCGGGTTGTTCGGTAGCTTCCTGTCGGCGATCTCTGGCGGCAACCTTTACCGCAAGTCGTCGTTCCTTGAAGGCACCCTGGGCCAGCGTCTGTTCCCGACCTGGCTGACCCTCGACGAGCGTCCGCACATTCCACGTGCGCTGGGCAGTGCCGCGTTCGACGGCGATGGCCTGGCCACCTATGCCAAACCGTTCATCGACAAGGGCGAACTGGTCTCCTACATCCTGGGTACCTATGCCGGTCGCAAGCTCAAACTGCCCAGCACCGCCAACGCAGGCGGGGTGCATAACCTGTTCGTCACCCATGGCGTCGAAGACCAGGCTGCACTGATCCGTCGCATGGGGCGCGGCTTGCTGGTGACCGAACTGATGGGGCATGGCCTTAACATGGTAACGGGCGACTACTCCCGGGGCGCTGCGGGTTTCTGGGTGGAAAACGGTGAAATCCAGTTCCCGGTCCAGGAAGTGACCATCGCCGGCAATATGAAAGACATGTTCCAGCAGATTGTGGCGATTGGCAGCGATATTGAAACGCGCAGCAATATTCACAGCGGTTCGGTGCTGATCGAACGGATGACCGTCGCCGGTAGCTGACGGCGCACCGCTGACCCACGCTTGACGACAGACCCGGCCATCGTGCCGGGTTTTTTGTTTGTGGCTCCGCCCTTGAAGTGATTCTAATTATCAATTAATAATGAATATCATTATCCAGCAACCCCGGCGATGATGTTCATGAAAACCGTCCTCCACGAATTGCCCTACCTGGAAAACTGGCGCTGGTTGAGTCGGCGCATCCGCTGTGCCCTCGAGCCGGACGAACCGCGGCTGATCGAACACTATCTGGCCGAGGGGCGCTATCTGGTCTGTTGCACCGAGACCTCGCCCTGGACCGTGGCGTTGACCTCCTTCCGTCTGCTGCTGGATACCGCCTGCGACCGCATGTTGCCCTGGCATTGGCGCTGCCAGTGCCTTGATCAGGCCTGGCGCCCGCTGCTTGACCTGCGCAACCTCGACCGTTGTGAGCAGAACGAGCGCTGGCAGCCCTATGCGATGCAACTGGCCAGTTGCGTGTTGCTGCCTTCGATTTCCCCCGATGAACTGATGCAAGGATCCGATGATGAGTAATACCCGTATCGAGCGTGACAGCATGGGCGAACTGCAGGTGCCTGCCCAGGCGCTGTATGGTGCCCAGACCCAGCGCGCGGTCGACAACTTCCCGGTCAGCGGCCAGCGCATGCCGCTGCAGTTCATTCGGGCACTGCTGTTGGCCAAGGCCGCAGCAGCCAAGGCCAACATCGCGCTGGAGCAACTGAGCGCGGAGCAGGGCGGTGCCATCGTCAAGGCGGTCGAGCAACTGCTGGCCGAGGACTTCATCCAGCATTTCCCGGTGGACGTGTTCCAGACCGGCTCCGGCACCAGCTCCAACATGAACGCCAACGAGGTGATCGCTACCCTGGCCAGCCGGGTGCTAGGTGACAAGATCAACGCCAACGACCATGTCAATTGCGGTCAGAGCAGCAACGACATCATTCCGACCACCATTCATGTCAGCGCGGCGCTGGCCTTGCACGAGCAACTGCTGCCGGCGCTGGGGCATCTGGTTCAGGTGATCGAGGCCAAGGCTGTCGAGGTTCACCGTTACGTCAAGACCGGCCGCACCCACCTGATGGATGCCATGCCGGTGCGCATGAGCCAGGTCCTGGGGGGCTGGGCGGCACAGATCAAGGGTGCTCAAGCGCATCTGGAAGCCACCTTGCCCGCCCTGCAGGCGTTGGCCCAGGGCGGCACAGCGGTCGGCACCGGGATCAATGCCCACCCGCAATTCGCCGTGGGCTTTGCCCGTGAACTGAGCGACCTGACCCGTATCCCGTTCACCCCTGGGGAAAACCTGTTCGCCCTGATCGGCTCCCAGGACACGGCCGTGGCGTTGTCCGGCCAGCTCAAGACCACCGCTGTCGCGCTGATGAAGATCGCCAACGACCTGCGCTGGATGAACTCAGGCCCCCTGGCCGGACTTGGCGAAATCGAGCTCGAGGGGCTGCAACCGGGCTCCTCGATCATGCCGGGCAAGGTCAACCCGGTGATCCCCGAGGCCACTGCGATGGTTGCCGCGCAGGTTATCGGCAACGACGCGACCATCGCCGTCGCCGGCCAGTCGGGTAATTTCGAACTCAATGTCATGCTGCCGGTGATCGCCCGCAACCTGCTGGAGAGCATCGAGCTGATGGCCAACGCCAGTCGCCTGCTGGCAGACAAGGCGATCGCCAGCTTCAAGGTCAATGAGCCGAAGCTCAAGGAGGCGCTGTCGCGCAATCCGATCCTGGTCACGGCACTGAACCCGATCATCGGCTACCTCAAGGCCGCCGAGATTGCCAAGACCGCCTACAAGCAAGGTCGCCCGATCGTGGAGGTGGCGCTGGAGCATACCGACTTGTCGCGTGATCAGCTCGAGGCCCTGCTGGATCCGGAAAAACTCACCGCTGGCGGTATCTGATCCACGGTCCTCGCCCAGGAGACACGTCATGCAGCATTGGAAACGCACTACGGAAACCGCTAATCGCCTGTTCGACCAAGGCGAACTGGTAGACGCCCGGGAGCACTACCTGCAAGCCCTGGCCCTGGCGCAGGTGCTGTTCGAGCGCTGGCATGACGTTGACGAGGCGGTAGCGGCCTTTGTCATCGCCCACCACAACCTGGCTGACCTGCACCTGCGCCTGAATCAGCCCCACGAAAGCGCCGATTACCTGTGTGCGGCCCATCAGCGGCTGCTCCAGGCCAGTCAGGAGTCGCGCCTGCCCCAGGCCCTGCGTGATGCCGCGTTGCGCCACAGCGGGCGTACCTACACCGAGCTGTTGAGCTTTATCGCCGAATACGGCCAGTACCCACGCACCGAGCGCTTGCTCAATCGCCATGCACCTGAAGCGAGCGAACTGGCTGCCCGGCCGGATGCCACCCACCGTTCACCTGCATACGGAATTCACTGACATGCCCCACACCTTGCCTGCACTGCCTTACGCCTACGATGCGCTGGAGCCGCACATCGATACCCAGACCATGGAGATTCACCATAGCAAGCACCACCAGACCTATGTGAACAACCTCAACGCCGCCATCGAAGGGACCGAGTGGGCCGAATGGCCGATCGACAAGCTGGTCGGCGCGGTCAAGCAGTTGCCCGAAAAGCTGCAAGGAGCGGTGATCAACCAGGGCGGCGGCCACGCCAACCATGCGTTGTTCTGGACCGTGATGTCACCCAAGGGCGGTGGTCAACCCCAGGGGCAGGTCGCCCAGGCCATCGATACGCAGCTCGGCGGCTTCGAGGCGTTCAAGGAGGCGTTCACCAAGGCCGCGCTGACCCGTTTCGGCAGTGGTTGGGCCTGGCTCAGCGTGACCCCGGCCAAGACGCTGGTGGTGGAGAGCAGCGGCAACCAGGACAGCCCGCTGATGCACGGCAACACACCGATCCTGGGGTTGGACGTGTGGGAGCACGCTTACTACCTGAAGTACCAGAACCGTCGTCCGGAATACATCGGTGCCTTCTACAACGTCGTCGATTGGACGGAAGTTGAGCGTCGCTACCTTGAAGCCCTGAAGTGAGTCGATCTGTCATGCGCTCCGAGGTGATGTCTGTCAGCAGTGTGCGCCTGTTCCGACTGGCGCTTGGGACTTTGCTGTTGCTTGTCGGAACCGCGCTGTTGGTGGCGCGGGGCATCGCCTGGTTGGACCTGGAGCCGCGCATGTTACGTGCGCTTGAAGGCGGTGCATTGTGCGCACTGGGCACGGCGCTGGGCGCGGTACCGGTGCTGGTGATCCGCAACATGCCGGTGGCGGTGGCTGACACCTTGCTTGGCTTCGGTGCCGGGGTGATGTTGGCAGCCACCGCGTTCTCTCTGATCATCCCGGGCCTTGATGCGGCTCAGTCCATTGGCTTCAGCCCTTGGGGCGCCGGTGGCCTGGTCAGTGCCGGGTTGTTGTTCGGGGCGCTGTGCCTGTTCCTGGTCGACTTGAGAATCTCCGGGGTTTCGCCGGAGTCCATGGTCGGGCAAGGCAATCAGCCGGTGATCGCTGCGCGGATCTGGCTGTTCGTAGCCGCGATCATCGCGCACAACATCCCGGAAGGCATGGCCATTGGTGTTTCCGCTGGCGGCGGCATGCCAGACGCCGACAGCCTGGCCATGGGCATTGCCCTGCAGGACGTGCCGGAGGGGCTGGTGATCGCGTTGGTGTTGGCAGGGGCTGGGATGTCGCGGTTCAAGGCCTTCCTGATCGGTGCTGCATCCGGGCTGGTGGAGCCGGTGGCGGCGGTGATCTGTGCCTGGCTGGTGAATGTTGCCGAGCTGCTGCTACCGCTTGGGCTTGCGTGTGCGGCAGGAGCGATGTTGCTGGTGGTGACCCAGGAAATCATTCCCGAGTCACGCAGCAATGGCAATCATCGCCTGGCAAGCCTGGGGTTATGCATCGGCTTCTGCCTGATGATGGTGATGGACACTGCGATGTCCTGAGGCTGTCAGGCAAGGGACGGGGCGGGAGCTTACTCGCCTTCGTCAAAATAATTGTTGATCAGCGCCACCAGTGCATCCAGTGCGTCGTTGTCCTGCTCGCCTTCGGTATGCAGGTGCACTTGGGTGCCTTTGCCCGCGGCCAGCATCATCACTGCCATGATGCTCTTGCCGTCCACCAGCTTGTCGGGGGCTCGCCCGACCCGAACCTGGCAGGGGAACTTCCCGGCCACGCCGACGAACTTGGCTGCCGCCCGGGCGTGCAGGCCCAGCTTGTTGATGATGGTGATTTCGCGGGCGGGCATCGTGGGGTGGATCCTGTGGGTTAGAGGTCGCGGTGACGGACCTGGACGTTTTTCAGGGTTTGCTGCAGCAGTTGTCCGAGGCGCTCGGTGATATAGACAGAGCGGTGGTGTCCGCCGGTGCAGCCGATGGCGATGGTGACGTAGGCGCGGTTGCTGGCGGCAAAGCGCGGTAGCCACTTCAACAGGTAGCTGGAGATGTCCTGGAACATTTCCTCGACGTCCGGTTGTGCTGCCAGGTACTCGATCACTGGCGCTTCAAGGCCAGAGTGCTCGCGCAACTCGGGTTTCCAGTAAGGGTTTGGCAGGCAGCGCACGTCGAACACCAGATCGGCGTCCACCGGCATGCCGCGTTTGAAACCGAAGGATTCGACGAGAAAAGCGGTGCCGGGTTCAGGCTGGTTGAGCAGGCGCAGCTTGATCGAGTCACGCAGCTGGTAAAGATTAAGGCTGGTGGTATCGATCTTGAGGTCGGCGAGGTCGGCGATGGGGCCGAGCAGTTCGCTTTCTACGCGGATCGCTTCGGCGAGCGAACGGTCCGCGTTGGTCAGCGGGTGGCGACGGCGGGTTTCGGAGAACCGCTTGAGCAGCGTGTCCTCGTCGGCGTCCAGGTACAGCACGTCACACTGGATGTGACGTGCGCGAGCGTCCTCGAGCAATTCGGGGAAGCGCGACAGATGGCTCGGCAGGTTGCGCGCATCGATGGACACGGCGACCTTGGGTTGCATCAGTTCGGTATTGATCAGCGCGTTTTCCGCCAACTGCGGCAGCAACCCGGCGGGCAGGTTGTCGATGCAGTAGTAGCCGTTGTCTTCCAGCACATCGAGCGCGGTGCTCTTGCCGGAGCCGGACCGGCCGCTGACGATGATCAGGCGCATGTTCAGTGCTCGTTCTGTGCGTCCAGGACTACCTGGTAGAGGGCTTCGCTGCTGTCGGCGGCACGCAGGCGATCACGGACTTCCTTGCGATCGAGCATGCTGGCGATCTGGCGCAGCAGTTCGAGGTGGGCATCGGTGGCCGCTTCCGGGACCAGCAGCACGAACAGCAGGTCCACGGGGGCGCCGTCGATGGCGTCGTAGTCGATGGGAGCGTCCAGATGCAGCAGGGCGCTGACGGGGGCAGTACAACCTTCCAGGCGGCAATGAGGAATGGCGATGCCATTACCGAAACCGGTGGAGCCCAGTTTTTCGCGAGCGATGAGCTTTTCGAAGACGTCTTGCATCGCAAGCTCAGGTACTTGCTCGGCAATCAGGTTGGCGACCTTTTCCAGGGCGCGCTTCTTGCTGCCGCCCGGCACGTTCACGAGGGAACGGCCGGGGGTCAGGATGGTTTCAAGTCGGATCATGGATGAGGGGGATCAGCGGGCAGCTGCACCTTGCAGCAGGCTTTGCTGTTTTTCCTTGTGTTTTTTCAGTTGGCGGTCGAGCTTGTCAGCCAGTGCGTCGATCGCGGCATACATGTCTTGGTGTTCTGCGTTGGCGACCACTTCGCCGCCGGGAATCTGGAGTGTCGCTTCAACCTTCTGCTGCAGCTTTTCGACTTTCATGATCACCGTTGCATTGGTGATCTTGTCGAAATGTCCTTCCACGCGGGCGAGCTTCTCGAGCACGTATTCGCGCAGTGGTTGGGTGACTTCTACATGCTGGCCACTGATGTTGACTTGCATACAGCTTCTCCTTTGTTGCCCGTGCATAAAGAGGCAGGTATTGCACCTGCCACTGAAACGCTGTGGCACATCCCGGCGCTACATCAATCGCTTGCGCTCGCTCGACGGGGCAATCCCCAGCGATTCGCGGTACTTGGCGACGGTACGGCGGGCTACCTGGATGCCTTGTGCCTCCAGTAAACCAGCGATCTTGCTGTCACTCAATGGCTTTTTCTGATTTTCCGCGGCCACCAGTTTCTTGATGATCGCGCGGATCGCCGTAGACGAGCATTCGCCGCCTTCGGCGGTGCTCACATGGCTCGAGAAAAAGTATTTCAATTCGTAGATGCCACGGGGGGTGTGCATGTACTTCTGTGTGGTGACCCGCGAAATGGTCGATTCGTGCATGCCTACCGCTTCGGCGATGTCGTGCAGCACCAGCGGTTTCATGGCTTCGTCGCCATGATCGAGGAAGCCGCGCTGATGTTCGACGATTTGCGTGGCCACTTTCATCAGCGTCTCGTTGCGGCTTTGCAGGCTCTTGATGAACCAGCGCGCTTCCTGCAGCTGGTTGCGCATGAAGGTGTTGTCGGCGCTGGTGTCGGCGCGGCGGACGAAGCCTGCATACTGCGGATTGACTCGCAGGCGAGGCACGGCCTCCTGGTTCAATTCGACCAGCCAGCGGTCGCTGTCCTTGCGTACGATGACGTCCGGGATCACGTACTCCGGCTCGCTGGATTCGATCTGCGAACCTGGGCGCGGATTGAGGCTTTGCACCAGCTCGATGACCTGGCGCAGCTCGTCTTCCTTGAGCTTCATACGACGCATCAGCTGGCTGTAGTCGCGGCTGCCGAGCAGGTCGATGTAGTCGGTAACCAGGCGCTGGGCTTCGGCCATCCACGGCACGCTCGCCGGCAGCTGGCGCAGCTGCAGCAACAGGCATTCGCCCAGGTTACGGGCGCCGACGCCGGCCGGCTCGAATTGCTGAATGCGGTGCAGCACCGCTTCGACTTCATCCAGCTCGATGTCCAGCTCGGGATCGAACCCGGCGCAGATTTCCTCGAGGCTGTCTTCCAGGTAGCCCTGGTCGTTGATGCTGTCGATGAGGGTGACCGCGATCAGGCGGTCGGTGTCGGACATCGGTGCCAGGTTGAGCTGCCACAGCAGGTGGCTCTGCAGGCTTTCGCCGGCAGAGGTGCGGGTGGTGAAGTCCCACTCGTCTTCATCGTTGCTGGGCAGGCTGCTGGCGCTGGTCTGGTAGATGTCTTCCCAGGCCGTGTCGACCGGCAATTCGTTGGGGATGCGCTCGTTCCACTCGCCTTCTTCGAGGTTTTCCGTGCTGACGGTAGTTTCCTGGAAGCTGTTGTCCTGGGCTTCGGCGGCAGGTTTGCTTTCGCCGTTTTCCGCCATTGGATCGCTGTTGTCGAAGTCGTCGCCGTCTTCCTGACGTTCGAGCATCGGATTGGACTCCAGCGCTTCCTGGATTTCCTGCTGGAGGTCCAGGGTGGAGAGCTGGAGCAGACGGATGGCCTGTTGCAACTGCGGGGTCATCGTCAGTTGCTGGCCCATTTTTAGGACGAGCGATGGTTTCATGGCTGGGGCTTAATACCTTGTTCGCCGGCGCGCATGCGCCATCCACTACAGGGCGCCGGAGCGCCAAATCTTAAGCAAGTTATATGCCTGAAATTGTAGCGTTTGCCTAGAGCACTGTAACACTTAAGCCCGTTTCACCAGGCATTTCCAATGCTCCAGGCAGCTCCCGGGCGTCAGAGTCGGAACTCGTGGCCCAGGTAGACTTCCTTGACCAACTGGTTGGCCAGGATGGTCTCGGCGTCGCCTTCGGCGATCAGTTGACCATCGTTGACGATATAGGCGGTCTCGCAGATGTCGAGGGTTTCGCGCACGTTGTGGTCGGTGATCAGTACGCCGATGCCCTTGGCCTTCAGATGGTGGATGATCTGTTTGATATCGCCCACGGAAATCGGGTCGACGCCGGCGAAGGGTTCGTCCAGCAGGATGAATTTCGGCGCAGTCGCCAGGGCGCGGGCAATTTCGACGCGACGGCGTTCGCCACCGGACAGGCTCATGCCGAGGTTGTCGCGGATGTGGCTGATATGGAACTCCTGCAGCAGGCTTTCCAGCTCCTTGCGCCGTCCATCGCGGTCCAGGTCCTTGCGTGTCTCGAGGATGGCCATGATGTTGTCGGCGACCGACAGCTTGCGGAAGATCGAGGCTTCCTGCGGCAGATAGCCGATGCCTGCCTGGGCCCGGCCATGCATGGGCTGATGGCTGACATCGTTGCTGTCGATGAGCACGCGGCCCTGGTCGGCCTGGACCAGCCCTACGATCATGTAGAAGCAGGTGGTCTTGCCGGCGCCGTTGGGGCCGAGCAGGCCGACGATCTGGCCGCTGTCGATCGACAGGCTGACGTCGCGGACGACCTGGCGGCCCTTGTAGCTCTTGGCCAGGTGCTGGGCTTTGAGGGTTGCCATTTACTCGGCCTTTTTCTTCGGTTGGATCACCATGTCGATACGCTGACGAGGTGCGGTCACGTTACCACCACGGCCAGCGGTCGCCACCTGGGTCTTGGTGTTGTAGACGATCTTCTCGCCTTCGGTGGTGTTGCCTTCGTTCTCGACCTTGGCGCGGTCGGTGAGGATGACGATATCCTTCTGCGCCTGGTACTGGATGGTGACGGCCCAGCCCTTCATCTTGTCGGGTTTTGCAGCGCTCTGCTGTTGCTCGAAGTAGGCCAGGTTGCCCACCGAGGTCACGACGTCGATGTCGCCCGAGGCGGCGCGAGTCATGGTCACGGTGTTGCCTTTGATCATCATCGAGCCCTGGGTGATGATCACATCGCCGGTGTAGGTGGCAACGCCCTGTTTGTCGTCCAGATGCGCGTTGTCCGCCTGGATGCGGATTGGCTGGTCACGGTCGTTCGGCAGGGCCAAGGCGCTCGCGCTTCCCAGTGCTGCGCTCAGGCTGAGCAAAAGGGGGAGGGTTTTAACGAGCCTCATACTGTCCTCTTACGTTGGACAGCAGGTCCATCCTGCCGTCTTCCAAATATGCTTTCATTCCTACACCCGTAGTCGTGCCACCGGCGCCGTCGATTCTAACGGCTTGGGCGGTCTGCGCATATTGCTTCTGCGGGAACACCGTCATGCGGCTACTGGTGATCAGGGTGTCGCGTTGTTTTTCGTCGGTGCGGGCGATCCGCACGTTGTCGATCAGTTCGACCTCGGTACCGTCCGGGTTGACCTCGGCGCGCACGCTCTGCACGTGCCATGGGAAAGCTGTCCCACGGTAGATGTGCATGTCTGGCGTGGTCACCAGGGTGACTTCGCTGGCCTTCAGGTGCTCGACCTTGTCCGCGGTCATCTCGTATTGCAGCCTGCCGTCGGGCAGGTACTGTACGCTGTGGGCGTTGATCGCATAGTAGTCGATGGCGCTTTCGTCGACCTGGGCCGTGGGCTTGTCGAGGAAGCTCTCGGGGCTGATGTTCCAGTAGCCGACCGCCACCAGCAGCGCAGCGATGGCTGCCAGCAGCACGGCATTTCGAAGTTTCTTGCTGAGCATGGCGTGGCCTACAGGTAATGGGCGTTGGCAGCGTCCAGGGTACCCTGGGCCTGCATGATCAGTTCACAGAACTCGCGGGCTGCGCCTTCGCCGCCGCGTGCCTGGGTGACGCCGTGGGCGTGCTCGCGGACGAAGGTCGCGGCATTGGCCACGGCCATGCCCAGGCCCACCCGGCGGATTACCGGGAGGTCGGGAAGGTCGTCGCCCAGGTAGGCGACCTGCTCGTAGCTCAGGCCCAGCTCGGCGAGCAGGCCGTCCAGCACCACCAGCTTGTCTTCGCGGCCCTGGAACAGGTGTGGAATGCCCAGGTTCTTTGCCCTGCGCTCGACCACGGGGGTCTTGCGTCCACTGATGATCGCGGTGGTTACGCCCGAGGCCATGAGCATCTTGATGCCGTGGCCATCGAGGGTGTTGAAGGTCTTGAATTCGCTGCCGTCCTCGAGGAAGTACAGGCGGCCGTCGGTCAGCACGCCGTCCACGTCGAAGACGGCCAGCTTGATGGCTTGGGCACGTTGCATCAGGTCCTGGGTCATTTACATCACTCCGGCGCGCAGCAGGTCGTGCATGTTCAGGGCGCCGGTCGGACGATCCTGGTGATCGACCACTACCAGCGCGCTGATCTTGTGGTCTTCCATGATCTTCAAGGCTTCGGCGGCGAGCATTTCGGCGCGGGCGGTCTTGCCGTGAACGGTCATGACTTCGTCGATGAGCGTCTTGTGCACGTCGATGTTGCGATCCAGGCTACGACGCAGGTCGCCGTCGGTGAAGACGCCGGCCAGGCGGCCGTCGTGCTCCATGACCACGGTCATGCCCAGGCCCTTGCGCGACATTTCCAGCAAGGCGTCCTTGAGCAGTGTGCCGCGCTGCACCTGGGGCAATTCGTCGCCCGCGTGCATGACGTTCTCGACTTTCAACAGCAGGCGGCGGCCCAGGGCGCCACCCGGATGGGAGAACGCGAAGTCCTCGGCGGTGAAGCCTCGTGCCTCGAGCAGGGCGATGGCCAGGGCATCGCCCAGGACCAGAGCGGCGGTGGTGGACGAGGTGGGTGCCAGGTTCAGCGGGCAGGCTTCCTGGGCGACGCTGGCGTCGAGGTTGACTTCTGCAGCCTGTGCCAGTGGTGAGTCGGGCTTGCCGGTCAGGCTGATCATCTGGATGCCCAGGCGCTTGATCAGCGGCAGCAGCGTGACGATCTCTGCGGTGCTGCCGGAGTTGGACAGGGCGAGGATGACATCGTCGCGGGTGATCATGCCCATGTCGCCGTGGCTGGCTTCGGCCGGGTGCACGAAGAACGACGGGGTGCCGGTGCTGGCGAGGGTGGCGGCGATCTTGTTGCCGATATGGCCGGACTTGCCCATGCCGACCACGACAACCCGCCCCTTGCTGGCCAGGATCAGCTCGCAGGCCTTGACGAAATTGCCGTCGATACGGGCCCGCAGGCCTTCTACGGCCTCGAGTTCCAGGCGCAGGGTGCGCTGGGCGGATTGGATCAGCTCGCTGGATTGGCTCATGTCGAAAAAGCAATGCCTGATGAAAAGGCGCCGATTATAGCGGCAATGTTTGAAACGCTCACCTTCGAGTTGTCGTAGGCAGTTGCAAAATTGCTGTACGGTGCCTGAACGACTCGGGGAAATGGCCTTGGGGACAACTTTGCGCGGTGCTATAGTTCGCCGCTATTCGGCCCGCCAGGGATGCGTGTGCCTTCATGATGAAGGCAGGCGTCCATGTAGACGAGGCTGCATTGCAAGGAGTCTAGATGAGTTCGGATAGCGCCTACGCGGTCGAGTTGAAGGGCGTCACCTTCAAACGCGGTTCGCGCAGCATTTTCAGCAATGTCGACATCCGTATCCCCCGCGGCAAGGTCACTGGCATCATGGGGCCTTCCGGGTGCGGCAAGACAACTCTGCTGCGCCTGATGGGCGCGCAATTGCGCCCCTCCAGTGGCGAAGTCTGGGTAGGCGGGCAGAACCTGCCGGCCCTGTCGCGCAGCGACCTGTTCGATGCGCGCAAGCAGATGGGGGTGCTGTTTCAGAGCGGTGCGCTGTTTACCGACCTGGATGTCTTCGAGAACGTGGCCTTCCCGCTGCGTGTGCACACCCAGTTGTCCGACGAGATGATTCGCGACATCGTCCTGATGAAACTGCAGGCCGTGGGCCTGCGCGGTGCCATCGATCTGATGCCGGACGAGCTGTCAGGCGGCATGAAGCGCCGTGTGGCGCTGGCCCGGGCGATTGCGCTGGATCCGCAGATTCTCATGTACGACGAGCCTTTCGTCGGCCAGGACCCTATCGCCATGGGCGTTCTTGTGCGCCTGATCCGCCTGCTCAACGACGCCCTGGGCATCACCAGTATCGTCGTCTCGCACGACCTGGCCGAGACCGCGAGCATTGCCGACTACATCTATGTGGTCGGTGATGGCCAGGTACTGGGGCAGGGCACGCCGGACGAACTGATGGGGTCGGACAACCCGCGTATCCGCCAGTTCATGAAGGGCGATCCGGACGGTCCGGTGCCATTCCACTTTCCTGCGCCAGACTACCGCGCCGATCTGCTGGGGACGCGTTGATGCGCAGAAAATCCATACTCGAACGCATTCGCCTGTTCGGGCGCGCCGCCATCGACGTGCTGGCCGTGCTCGGGCGCTCGTGCCTGTTCCTCTTCCATGCCCTGGCCGGACGCGGCGGCATCGGTGGCGGCTTCCAGCTGTTGACCAAGCAGCTCTATTCGGTGGGTGTGCTGTCGCTGGCGATCATCGTGGTATCCGGCATGTTCATCGGCATGGTGCTGGCCCTGCAGGGCTATAGCATCCTCACCAAGTACGGCTCCGAGCAGGCCGTCGGCCAGATGGTCGCCTTGACGCTGCTGCGCGAGCTGGGACCGGTCGTCACGGCGCTGCTGTTCGCCGGGCGTGCGGGTTCGGCGCTGACGGCCGAGATCGGCAACATGAAGTCCACCGAGCAGCTCTCCAGCCTGGAGATGATCGGTGTCGATCCGCTCAAGTACATCGTCGCCCCGCGCCTCTGGGCCGGCTTCATCTCGCTGCCGCTGCTGGCGCTGATCTTCAGCGTGGTCGGCATCTGGGGTGGGTCGTGGGTGGCCGTGGACTGGCTGGGGGTCTACGAGGGCTCGTTCTGGGCCAACATGCAGAACAGTGTTTCTTTCAGCGATGACGTGATCAACGGGCTGATCAAAAGCCTGGTGTTTGCCTTCGTCGTCACCTGGATCGCCGTATTCCAGGGGTATGACTGCGAACCCACTTCAGAGGGGATCAGCCGTGCCACCACCAGGACCGTGGTCTATGCCTCGTTGGCAGTCCTGGGTCTGGACTTTATTCTGACCGCCTTGATGTTTGGAGATTTCTGATGCAAAACCGCACCCTGGAAATCGGTGTCGGCCTGTTCCTCCTGGCCGGGATCCTGGCGCTGCTGCTGCTGGCCCTGCGTGTCAGCGGCCTGTCGGCCAGTCCGACCAGCGACACCTATAAAGTTTATGCGTACTTCGACAATATCGCCGGTTTGACTGTCAGAGCTAAAGTGACCATGGCCGGTGTGACCATCGGCAAGGTCACGGCCATCGATCTGGATCGCGATTCCTATACCGGTCGGGTCACCTTGCAGCTGGACAAGTCGGTCGACAATCTGCCGACCGATTCCACTGCTTCGATCCTGACCGCCGGGTTGCTCGGCGAGAAGTACATCGGCATCAGCGTGGGCGGTGAAGAGCAGGTGCTCAAGGATGGCAGCACCATCCACGACACCCAGTCGGCCCTGGTGCTGGAAGATCTGATTGGCAAGTTCCTGCTCAACTCCGTTGGCAAGGAACCGAAAGAAGCCCAACCAGCTAATTGAGGAGTTTCCATGATTTCGATCCTGCGACGTGGCCTGCTGGTCCTGCTGGCGGCCTTCCCCCTGATGGCCCTGGCGGCGCCGGGCCAGTCTCCGCGCGACGTGGTTCAGGGCACCACCACTGAACTGCTGTCCGACCTCAAGGCGAACAAGGCGCAGTACAAGTCCAACCCGACCGCTTTCTATGATGCGCTCAATCGCATCCTTGGCCCGGTGGTCGACGCTGACGGCATCTCCCGGAGCATCATGACCGTCAAGTACTCGCGCAAGGCCACGCCCGAGCAGATGCAGCGCTTCCAGGAGAATTTCCGCCGCAGCCTGTTCCAGTTCTACGGCAACGCACTGCTTGAATACGACAACCAGGGCATCACCGTCGATCCAGCCAAGCCGGATGATGGCCAGCGTGCTTCGGTGGGCATGAAGGTGTCTGGCAACAATGGCGCGGTATACCCGGTCCAGTACACCCTGGAAAACATCGGTGGTGAGTGGAAGGTGCGTAATGTCATCGTCAATGGCATCAATATCGGCAAGCTGTTCCGCGACCAGTTCGCCGACGCGATGAACCGTAATGGCAACAACCTCGACAAGACCATTGACGGCTGGGCTGGCGAAGTGGCCAAGGCCAAGGAAGCTGCCGACAGCTCTCCCGAGAAGACGGTCAAATGAGTGAAGCCGACATGACTATGACCGAGCCAGGTGTCTTGCGCCTGGCCGGGGTGCTGGACTATCGCAGCGGGCCGGCCCTGCGCAAGCAGGGCAAGGCCTTGATCGCCGCCAGCCGCGAGCAGCGGCTGGTGCTCGACTGCTCGGCCGTGAGCAAGTCCAGCAGCGTGGGGTTGTCATTGTTGCTGGCGTTCATGCGGGATGCCCAGGCTGCTGGCAAGGCCTGGGAAGTACGCGGCATGCCTGCAGACATGCGTGAAATCGCCGAGGTCTACGACCTCGATGAAGTGCTGGCGGGCTGATGGCCCGTCATCAAGGGAAGGCCCCTCGGTCAGCGCGTCCTCGTATGGGCTTCGCAGGCGAGGGGCTTTTTTGTATCATGGCCGACCCGCGCGCACTGGGCGCCGATTGAGGTTGAGCATGCAGGCCTTAGAAGTTAAGAGCTTCCTTGAAGAAAAACTGCCGGGAACCCGGGTCGAAGTTGAAGGCGAAGGCTGCAACTTCCAGTTGAACGTGATCAGCGACGAGCTGGCCGGCCAGAGCCCGGTCAAGCGTCAGCAGGCGATCTATGCTCACCTGAATCCGTGGATCGCCAACGGCAGCATCCATGCGGTAACGATGAAATTTTTCAGCAGCGCAGCCTGGGCTGAGCGCACCTGAGCCAACGTTGGCGGCGAGATTGAAATGGACAAACTGATTATTACTGGCGGCGCGCGCCTCGACGGCGAGATCCGCATTTCCGGCGCGAAGAACGCGGCCCTGCCGATTCTGTCGGCCACGCTCCTGGCCGATGGCCCGGTCACCGTCGGCAACCTGCCGCACCTGCACGACATCACCACCATGATCGAGCTGTTCGGGCGCATGGGCATCGAGCCTGTGATCGACGAGAAGCTGGCGGTGGAGATCGATCCGCGCACCATCAAGACGTTGGTTGCGCCCTACGAGCTGGTCAAGACCATGCGCGCCTCGATCCTGGTACTCGGCCCGATGGTCGCCCGCTTCGGCGAGGCCGAAGTCGCCTTGCCAGGTGGCTGCGCCATCGGTTCGCGTCCGGTCGACCTGCACATCCGTGGCCTTGAAGCAATGGGCGCGAAGATCGAAGTCGAAGGTGGTTACATCAAGGCCAAGGCCCCTGAAGGCGGCCTGCGTGGTGCGCACTTCTTCTTCGACACGGTCAGCGTGACCGGTACCGAGAACATCATGATGGCTGCTGCGCTCGCCAAGGGCCGCAGCGTGCTGCAGAACGCCGCGCGCGAGCCTGAAGTGGTCGACCTGGCCAACTTCCTGATCGCCATGGGTGCGAAAATCCAGGGCGCCGGTACCGACACCATCACCATCGATGGTGTCGAGCGCCTGCACTCGGCCAGCTACCGTGTGATGCCCGACCGTATCGAGACCGGTACCTACCTCGTCGCTGCTGCTGTTACCGGCGGTCGCGTCAAGGTCAAGGACACCGATCCGACCATCCTCGAAGCCGTCCTCGAGAAGCTCAAGGAAGCTGGCGCCGACATCACGACCGGTGAAGACTGGATCGAGCTGGACATGCACGGCAAGCGGCCTAAGGCCGTCAACCTGCGTACCGCGCCGTATCCGGCATTCCCGACCGACATGCAGGCACAGTTCATCTCCCTCAACGCCATTGCCGAAGGCACGGGCGCCGTGATCGAGACGATCTTCGAAAACCGCTTCATGCACGTGTACGAGATGCACCGCATGGGCGCGCAGATCCAGGTCGAAGGCAATACCGCCATCGTCACCGGGGTCAAGGCGCTCAAGGGTGCGCCCGTGATGGCTACCGACCTGCGCGCTTCGGCGAGCCTGGTGCTGTCTGCGCTGGTCGCCGAAGGTGATACCCTGATCGACCGCATCTACCACATCGACCGTGGTTACGAGTGCATCGAGGAAAAACTGCAGATGCTGGGCGCGAAGATCCGTCGCGTACCGGGCTAGTCGCGCTCTCTGCCTGTGATCGGCACACGGACGTGCCAGCCGAATCGAACACGGCCAGGTCGATGACCTGGCCGGCTGTAGCCGCTTAAGGACCGACGTTGCAATGTTGACCATCGCGCTTTCCAAAGGCCGTATTCTCGACGATACCCTGCCGCTGCTGGCCGAGGCCGGTATCGTGCCGACCGAGAACCCGGACAAGAGCCGCAAGCTGATCATCCCCACCACGCAGGACGACGTGCGCCTGCTCATCGTGCGTGCCACCGACGTGCCGACCTACGTCGAGCATGGTGCCGCCGACCTGGGTGTGGCCGGCAAGGACGTGTTGATGGAATACGGCGGCCAAGGTCTGTACGAGCCGCTCGACCTGCAGATCGCCAAGTGCAAGTTGATGACCGCTGGCGTCGTTGGTGCACCCGAGCCCAAGGGGCGTCTGCGTGTGGCCACCAAGTTCGTCAACGTAGCCAAGCGCTATTACGCCGAACAAGGCCGCCAGGTCGACATCATCAAACTCTATGGCTCCATGGAGCTGGCCCCGCTGATCAACCTCGCCGACAAGATCATCGACGTGGTGGACACCGGCAACACCCTGCGCGCCAATGGCCTCGAGCCACAGGAACTGATCGCCACGATCAGTTCGCGCCTGGTGGTGAACAAGGCCTCCATGAAGATGCAGCACGCCCGTATCCAGAATCTCATCGACACCCTGCGCAAGGCTGTCGAATCGCGACACCGCGGCTGACTTCTGCGCGCGACCTTCGCTGTCGCGCCCGTCTATCCGCGTCATAGCCACTTTTCTCGGGTGCCCGCGCGGATGGACTGGTAGCCTAGGGCGCCTGAGCATTCGCCAATAAAACGAGGCCCTCGTCATGACCGTGTCCACTGCAATTGCCCGTCTCAACGCTGCTGATCCGGATTTCGCGCGACATCTGGATCATCTGCTGAGCTGGGAAAGCGTGTCCGATGACGCGGTCAACCAGCGGGTGCTCGACATCATCAAGTCCGTGCGCGAGCGTGGCGATGCGGCGCTGGTGGAGTTCACCCAGCGTTTCGATGGCGTTGATGCCAAGTCTATCGATGACCTGATCCTGGGTCGCGAGCGCCTGGAGCTGGCCCTGACTCGGATCTCCGCAGCCCAGCGCGAGGCGCTGGAAACTGCCGCCAACCGCGTGCGCAGCTACCACGAACGACAGAAGCAGGATTCCTGGCAGTACACCGAGGCTGATGGCACCGTGCTCGGCCAGAAAGTCACCCCGCTCGATCGCGCAGGGCTGTACGTGCCTGGCGGCAAGGCGTCGTACCCGTCATCGGTACTGATGAATGCCATCCCCGCCAAGGTGGCCGGTGTCGGTGAGGTGGTCATGGTGGTGCCGACCCCGCGTGGAGAGATCAACGAGCTGGTGCTGGCTGCGGCCTGTATCGCCGGCGTCGATCGCGTGTTCACCGTCGGTGGCGCGCAGGCAGTCGCGGCGTTGGCCTACGGCACCGAGAGCGTGCCGCAGGTCGACAAGATCGTCGGTCCCGGCAATATCTACGTAGCCACCGCCAAACGCCATGTGTTCGGCCAGGTCGGCATCGACATGATCGCCGGGCCATCGGAAATCCTCGTGGTATGCGATGGCCAGACCGACCCGGGCTGGATCGCCATGGACCTGTTCTCCCAGGCCGAGCACGACGAAGATGCGCAGGCGATCCTGGTCAGCCCTGATGCGGCCTTCCTCGACCGCGTGGCGGCCAGCATCGACAAGCTGCTGCCCACCATGGAGCGCGCCGAGATCATCGAGAAGTCGATCAACGGTCGAGGCGCCCTGATCCAGGTGCGTGACATGCAGCAGGCCATCGAGGTCGCCAACCGCATCGCCCCGGAACACCTCGAATTGTCGGTCGCCGACCCGCAGGCCTGGTTGCCGCAGATCCGCCATGCCGGCGCGATCTTCATGGGCCGCCACACCAGCGAGGCCCTGGGTGACTACTGTGCAGGCCCTAACCACGTGTTGCCCACATCCGGCACCGCACGGTTCTCTTCACCGCTGGGGGTGTATGACTTCCAGAAGCGTTCGTCGATCATCTTCTGCTCCGAGCAGGGCGCATCCGAGCTCGGTCACACTGCATCCGTACTGGCCCGTGGCGAGTCGCTGACCGCCCACGCCCGTAGCGCCGAATACCGCATCCTCAACGAGAAGGGGAACTGAACATGAGTCGATTCTGGAGCCCCTTCGTCAAGGACCTGGTGCCTTACGTGCCGGGTGAGCAGCCCAAGCTGGCTCGCCTGGTCAAGCTCAATACCAACGAAAACCCCTATGGGCCTTCGCCCAAGGCGTTGGAGGCCATGCGTGGCGAGTTGAGCGACAACCTGCGCCTGTACCCGGATCCGAACAGCGACCGGCTCAAGCAGGCTGTGGCTGATTACTACAAGGTCACCCCGCAGCAGGTCTTCGTCGGCAACGGTTCGGACGAAGTGCTGGCGCACATCTTCCACGGCCTGTTCCAGCACGGCGCGCCGCTGCTGTTCCCGGATATCAGCTACAGCTTCTATCCGGTGTATTGCGGCTTGTACGGTATCGACTTCGAGCAGGTGGCGCTGGACGAGCAGTTCCAGATCCGCATCGAGGACTA
Organism: Pseudomonas sp. S44; assembly: GCF_016624805.1. NCBI lineage: Bacteria > Pseudomonadati > Pseudomonadota > Gammaproteobacteria > Pseudomonadales > Pseudomonadaceae > Pseudomonas > Pseudomonas sp. S44. Next base: position 2,619 of record NZ_JACVTY010000025.1, on the reverse strand, counting down.
CAACAAGCCCAATGCCGGGATCATCTTCCCCAACCCTAACGCTCCGACTGGCTGCCTGCTGCCGCTCGAGGCCATCGAGCGCTTGCTCCAGGCCAATCGCGACTCGGTGGTGGTCGTGGACGAAGCCTACATCGACTTTGGCGGCGAAACCGCGATCGCACTGGTGGACCGCTACGACAATTTGCTGGTGACCCAGACCCTGTCCAAGTCGCGCTCGCTGGCGGGTCTGCGGGTGGGGCTGGCCGTGGGGCATCCGGACCTGATCGAGGCACTGGAGCGGATCAAGAACAGTTTCAACTCCTATCCGCTCGATCGCATGGCGATCGTCGGGGCGGCGGCAGCGTTCGAAGACCGCGCATACTTCGACGAGACCTGCCGCAAGGTCATCGACAGCCGCGATGCGTTGGTCGAGCAGTTGACGGCGCGGGGCTTCGAGGTGCTGCCATCGGCGGCCAACTTCATCTTCGCCCGGCACCCGCAACAGGATGCGGCAGAACTGGCGGCGCGCCTGCGTGAGCAGGGGGTGATCGTGCGGCACTTCAAGCAGGCACGGATCGCGCAGTTCCTGAGGATCACCGTAGGCACGCCGGAGATGAACCAGGCGTTGATCGATGCGTTGAACGGGTAGTTCGCGTCGTTCCTGTCGCGGGGCAAGTCGGATCGCTGCATCGCCGCTCCGACTTGCCCCGCGATGCTTTTCAGCGCTATTGTTGCCACTTGTAAATTCATCCGATGACTGGACGTTAGTATGTCCCTGTTGATCAAGCGCTCCCTGGTGGAGCAAGCCGTGGACCAATTGCGCGAGCGCATTGCCCAGGGCGCCTGGGCTGTGGGGCAGCGCCTGCCCACCGAGCCGGAACTGGCCCTGGAACTGGGCATCAGCCGCAATACCGTGCGTGAAGCCATGCGTGTGCTGGCCTTCAGTGGTCTGGTAGAAGTGCGCCAGGGCGACGGCAGCTATCTGCGCACCGCCCAAGACCCCTTGCAGGCAGTGCAGGCCATCTCGCGCTGCACGGTCGAGCAGGCCCGCGAGACCCGTTGCATCCTCGAAGCCGAGGCCATCGGCCTCGCCGCTCTGCGGCGCACCGACGATGATCTGCGCGACTTGCGCGAGGCCCTGGAGCGCAGCTGTGGGCACTTTCACGGCGATCTGGACACCTATGTGGCCTGTGACCTGGTGTTCCACCAGCGTCTGGTGGACGCAGCGCACAACCCCGCACTGAGCGAGTTGTACCGCTACTTTTCCAGCGTCGTCGCTGCAGCGGTGCAGCACAACATGAGTGCGCTTCCCCGCAGTCAACGAGTGTTCGACCTGCATGTGCAGATCCTCGACGCCATCGAACAACGCGACCCGGACGCGGCCAAGCGCCTGAGCCGGGCCCTCATCGAATCTTGAGCCCGAGTGCCCCATGCCTGAACAACTGACGTCCAACCACTCCAAGCACGACCCTGAACTCGATGAGCTGCTGATCGATGCCGAGGCTGACGACGAACAGGTCCAGCAGCAGCCGGTGATGCTGCGCCGACCTTGGTTGCTGTTGCTGGGGTTGGTGCTGGTCGCGTTGAACCTGCGCCCGGCGCTGTCGAGCATGGCGCCGGTGCTGGGCCAGGTGTCCGAGGGGCTGGGGCTCAATGCTTCCGCGGCAGGTTTACTGACGACCTTGCCTGTCCTGTGCTTGGGCCTGTTCGCGCCACTGGCGCCGATCCTGGCGCGTCGTTTTGGCAGCGAGCGGGTGATTCTGGGCATCCTCCTGACCCTGGCGCTGGGGATCCTGCTGCGCAGTGCACTCGGTGCGACCGGGGTATTCGTCGGCAGCCTGATCGCCGGTGCCAGCATCGGCATCATCGGCGTGCTGCTACCGGGCATCGTCAAGCGTGATTTCCCCGCTCATGCCGGCACCCTGACGGGCGTCTACACCATGGCCCTGTGCCTTGGCGCAGCGATGGCCGCGGGCAGCACCGTGCCCTTGAGCCAGTACTTCGGCGACAGTTGGGCCATGGGGCTGGGCTTCTGGCTGTTGCCCGCGCTGCTGGCGATGCTGGTGTGGGCGCCCCAGGCGCGCCAAGGGCATGGCGCGCACCAGGTGGCCTATCGGGTGCGTGGGCTGTGGCGCGATCGGTTGGCCTGGCAGGTAACGTTGTACATGGGGCTGCAGTCCTCGCTGGCCTACATCGTGTTCGGCTGGCTGCCGTCGATTCTCATCGGTCGTGGCCTGAGCCCCACGCAAGCCGGTCTGGTGCTTTCGGGGTCGGTGCTGGTGCAGCTGATCAGCTCGCTCAGTGCGCCCTGGCTGGCGACCCGCGGCAAGGATCAGCGGCTGGCGATCGTGGTGGTGATGCTGGTCACCCTCGGCGGCTTGTTCGGATGCCTGTATGCGCCAATCTCGGGGCTGTGGGGCTGGGCGGTGCTGCTGGGGCTGGGGCAAGGCGGTACTTTCGCCCTGGCCTTGACCCTGATCGTGCTGCGTTCGAAGGATTCGCACGTGGCTGCGAACTTGTCGAGCATGGCCCAGGGCGTCGGCTACACGCTGGCTTCGATGGGCCCGTTCGCGGTCGGATTGGTACATGACCTCACCGATGGCTGGGCAGCGGTTGGCGGGATCTTCGCGGTGCTGGGGC
>NZ_JACVTY010000024.1:0-96340 GCF_016624805.1 Pseudomonas sp. S44 | reverse complement strand
CCTGTCACGCCGGGGGTCGCGGGTTCGAGTCCCGTCCGCTGCGCCATATTCGCTCCGAGGTCACTGAACCCCTCGAGGCACAAAGAAAGCGACCTTAGGGTCGCTTTTTTTTGTTTCTGTGGCCTGGTAAATGGCTAGTGCCGACCTTGGTATCAATCGCCAGTGCGGTTAGACATCTGCGTGGAGCTGACGGGGTCACTCCGAACATTTACCTGATGCTGACAGACTCTTCACCGACCAGCGGTTTCAGCGACCCAGCGATGTGTTGCACAATAGGCACCATTCGTTCTTCCCGGAATTGACAATGTCCAGATCTACCGTCTCTGTAGCGCTCGGGCTGGCCCTGGTGCTGGCGGGTGTTTCCGGCTGTTCCTCGAAAAAGGCAGCGATCTACGAACACGAGAACTTCGACGACTCGGGGACGTTCTCGCGCAGCTTCCAGGTCAGCGATGCCGGGTCGTGCGAAGCCGCGCGCCGGGCATTGCTGAGCCAGGGCTATATCATCACCAGCAGTGACGCGAGCCAGGTGGCGGGCAACAAGAGCTTCCAGCAGAACGCCGAGAACCACCTGCAGATCAGCTTCAACATCACCTGCGCCCCCGACAGCAGCGACGATCAGCGTTCGACGATCTTTGCCAACGCCCTGCAGGATCGCTACACCCTGAAAAAATCCAACACCTCGGCCAGCCTCGGTGTAGGCATCCTCGGCTCGGTGTCGATGCCGATCGGCTCCACCGACGACTCCATGGTCAAGGTGGCCAGCGAAACCGTGACTTCGCCGCAGTTCTACGAGCGTTATTTCGCGCTGGTCGAAAGCTACCTGCCAAAACCGAAGAAGCAGAAAAAGGCCGGCCCTCAGGTGGAGGCGCCCAAGCCTGAAAAACCGGCGCAGGAGTTGGGCTTGCCCGAGCCTGCGGCATTGGCCCCGGCCGCACAGCCAGCGGCGGTACCGGTGTCTGGCAGCGCGCCGCAGGTCGAGCCGGCAGCGCCGGTGACTCCTTCGGAGCACGCGCCATCGCCGACCGCTGCAGCACCGGCCGCCAGCGAGGCGCCCGCGGCGCCAGTGGTCGACGATAGCCAGGGCTCCCAGCCTATCGCGCCGCCGGTCGAAGCTGCGCCGATCCAGGTGCAGCAAGCGGCACCCACCGGCAAGTCGGTACCTTCGTCACTCTAGGGAAATGCTTCATCTGCTGTTACACACGTACTGCGGTTAACGACCTGAACGCCTGCTACGTTTATTCCTCATGGGGATGTCATGATTCCTTCATCCGGCCCGCTTAGCTTGATGGCCAGACCCATGAAAAAATGAATGCAAGAGGACGCAGGCCAATGGACGACTATCAGGAAGAACTTCTCGAATTCCAGGCATACGAACTGGATACCCCGGAGCCGGCGGAAGACGCCACCGAGCTCTAGCCTACTTGCCGCTGATGGCGGCGAAACTCCCCCGGTGTCAGCCTCGTCCAGCGCTTGAATGCGCGCTGGAAGGCTTCGGCCGATGCAAATCCCAGCAGATAGGCGATTTCACCGAAGGCCAGCTCCGTGTCGCGGATGTAGGTTTCGGCGAGGTCGCGTCGGGTGTCATTGAGCAGGCCGCGAAAGCTCGAGCCTTCCTCGGCCAGCTTGCGACGCAAGGTCCAGGTGGGCAATTGCAGGTGGCGTGACACTTCCTCCAGGTCAGGCTCCCGTCCGCCGTTGAGCAATGGGCCGAGCAGATGTGTGATGCGCTCGCCCAGGCTACGCACACGCGTGCGCTGGGTCAGCTCCGCCTCGCACAGTTGCAGCAGGTGCTGCCAGGTGCTGGGGCAGTGGTGTGGGTTGCCCAGCGCGAGCGCGGCCTGGCCGAGGCGCAGCTGGTTGCTGGCGGCACCGAACTGCACGGGCGTGCTGCACAACGGTTGGTACAGGGTACTGTAGGCGGGCGCCTCGAACTCGATTTCCATGCGTTCGGCCAGCAGCGGCGTGCCAGCCAGCCCTGACAACTGTGCCAGCCAGCCGGCCAGCAGCGAATCGACCACGAAGCGGTTGTAGGTGTTGTACGGGCTGATCGAATAAAAGCGCAGCCAGGCCCCTTGGGCGTCTTCGATGAACGCCGAGCTGCCACGATAGTTGGCAGCGTACAGCGGCTCATAGCGCAGCAGGGTACGCGCGGCCTCACGCACGTTCGGGGCTTGCGCTGCCGTCACGCCTGCCAGGCCGGCCTGGGCCAGGCGGCTCAGGCGTCCCATGCGCAGCCCAAGGGCGGGCTCGGTACTGAGCTCGATGGCTGCGTGCCCCAGGTGCATGTAGCGGGGAATCGACAGGCGGGCACCGGCTTCGTTCATGCGCATGGCATCCAGCCCATAACGTTGCAGCAGCGGTGCCGGGTCATATCCGAGCTCCTGCAGGGCTTCGGTCAGGGGCTGGACGAAACCTACCGAGAGGTCACCCAGGCGCACGCGTGGCTGGCGCATGCCCTTACAGCCAGAGGTTCAGCAGGCGGGCACCCTGGCTGGGATTGCCAGCCAGTTGCGCGCCCGCCTGGTTGGCAAAGCCCTGGCCGTCGCTGCCCAGCTCCCAGAACTGGCCGCGCAGGAAGACACTGATGCTTGGCAGCTTGGGGTTGGCGGCCAGGATCAGTTGACGCCAAGCCGCCTCTTCACTGACTTCGCCCTTGCTCAGCGGCAACTGGTTGGCAGCCTGTTGGTGGCGGTTGCCGCGCCAGGGTTCCTGCCAACTTCCCTTGCCACTGAGAAACACCGGATTGGCGATCAGTTGCACCGACTGGTGAGCCAACAGTTCATGGTTGCGCGGATACCAGCTGTCGCTGCCCACCAGTACACCCAGGCGCCCCGCCGGGGTCTGCACGACCTGCAGCGGCTTGGCCTGGCCATCTTGAATGAAACGACGGACCTCGCTATCGGCGTATTGCTGCAACTGCGGCTGGCCAAGCGGTGTGCCATCGCTGGCGAACACCAGGCTGCTGTTGAACAGGGGGCCTTTGCCGACGTGCAACTGGCCCTCCTCGACATAGGGCGACGGCAGCACGATGGAGCCGGCCACCAGGGTGACGCCGAACTCGCGGGCCAGGCCGCCAAACAGTTGCTGGTAGTCAGCGGCCATCTGCCGCGCCTTCATGCGCAGGTGCGCGTCGGAGCGGCGATCATCACCAGTGGCCGCCAGCATGGCCAGGCCGTAGCGCACGGGGTTGCTCAGCTCCAGCCACTGCCAGGCCTCGCGGAACTGGGTGACCTGGTACAGCTCCTTTTTCTCGCCGCGGGCCCAGAGCCAGGTGCCGATGTGCTCGGGTAGCACCACCACCGTTCGCGGGTTGACCAAGCCTTGGGCACGGGCCTGTTCCAGATAGGCCGAGAGCTTGCGGTGCAGGCGCCCGAGGTTCTGGTAGTCGCTGGGGTAGAGCAGCGGCTCGATGCCCAGCAGGTTGCCGTGCTCGCCGGGTACGCCCTGGTTGAGCGCCAGTTCGATGCGCAAATCGGACAGGTAATGACCTTCCGGGCGCTGTTGGGTCCAGAAGCCATAGCTGAACAGGGCGGCGATCATCACCAGCGCCAGGGCGCTTGCAAGGAGTTTGCGCATGAAGCGGTACGGCATCTTGAGGCCAAGGGTGCTCTAGGGTAGTCCCGCTGTGCAGCAGGATCAATAAGTTGTCAGTTTCGATCATTGAGCCAGTTCAAACGCCTGTTTAATGTCGACGGCAGACAAACGACGGGGCCCGTGTGAGGCACCCGCATTTCGTGATCACGCCTCATCAGGAGTCCCTCCATGGCTGCCGAACGTTACCCACACCTGTTGGCCCCGCTCGATCTGGGCTTCACCACCCTGCGTAACCGCACCCTGATGGGCTCCATGCACACCGGTCTCGAAGAGCGCCCGGGTGGCTTCGAGCGGATGGCCGCCTACTTTGCCGAACGTGCCCGTGGCGGGGTGGGCCTGATGGTGACCGGCGGTATTGCGCCGAATGACGAGGGTGGCGTGTACTCCGGTGCGGCCAAGCTCAGCACCGACGAAGAAGCCGATAAGCATCGGATCGTCACCGAGGCTGTGCACGCGGCTGGGGGCAAGATCTGCCTGCAGATCCTGCATGCCGGTCGCTACGCCTACAGCCCCCGGCAGGTGGCGCCCAGTGCCATCCAGGCACCGATCAACCCGTTCAAGCCCAAGGAGCTGGACGAGGCGGGCATCCAGAAGCAGATCGATGACTTTGTGAACTGTTCGGTACTGGCCCAGCGTGCCGGCTACGACGGCGTCGAGATCATGGGTTCGGAAGGCTACTTCATCAACCAGTTCCTCGCCGCGCACACCAACCACCGCACCGACCGCTGGGGTGGCAGCTACGAGAACCGCATGCGTCTAGCGGTAGAGATCGTCGGACGCGTACGTGAAGCGGTGGGCCGTGAGTTCATCATCATCTTCCGCCTGTCGATGCTCGATCTGGTCGAGGGTGGCAGCAACTGGGACGAGATCGTGCAGTTGGCCAAGGCTATCGAGCAGGCGGGCGCCACCTTGATCAACACTGGCATCGGCTGGCACGAAGCGCGCATCCCGACCATCGCGACCAAGGTGCCGCGCGCAGCGTTCAGCAAGGTAACCGCCAAGCTGCGCGGCGCAGTGCAGATTCCGCTGATCACCACCAACCGCATCAACACGCCGGAAGTGGCCGAAGCCGTGTTGGCCGAAGGCGATGCCGACATGGTATCGATGGCCCGGCCCTTCCTCGCCGACCCTGACTTCGTCAACAAGGCTGCCGAGGGCCGCGCGGACGAGATCAACACCTGCATCGGCTGCAACCAGGCCTGTCTGGACCACACCTTCGGCGGCAAGCTGACCAGTTGCCTGGTGAACCCGCGTGCCTGCCACGAGACCGAGCTCAACTACCTGCCCGTACGTGCGGTGAAACGCATCGCCGTGGTCGGTGCAGGGCCTGCTGGCCTCGCTGCGGCGACGGTCGCCGCCGAGCGTGGGCACGAGGTGACCCTGTTCGATGCCAGCGCCGAGATGGGTGGGCAGTTCAATGTGGCCAAGCGTGTACCGGGCAAGGAAGAGTTCTTCGAGACCCTGCGCTACTTCGCCAACAAAGTGAAGAACAGCGGCGTGACGCTGCGCCTGGACACCCGTGTCGGTGTCGACGAACTGGCGGCGGGCGGCTTCGACGAGATTATCCTGGCTACCGGGATCACCCCACGTACGCCAACCATCCCCGGGGTCGAGCATGCCAAGGTTCTGAGCTACCTTGATGTGCTGCTCGAGCGCAAGCCAGTAGGTGAGCGGGTTGCCGTGATCGGCGCCGGTGGTATCGGGTTTGACGTCAGCGAGTACCTGGTGCACAAGGGCATCGCCACCAGCCAGGATCGCGCTGCGTTCTGGAAGGAGTGGGGTATCGATGCCAGCCTTGAAGCCCGCGGCGGTATCGCGGGGGTCAAGCCTGAACCCCATGCCCCGGCACGCCAGGTCTATCTGTTGCAGCGCAAGAAGACCAAGGTCGGCGACGGCCTGGGCAAGACCACTGGCTGGATTCACCGTACGGGTCTCAAGAACAAACAGGTACAGATGCTCAACAGCGTCGATTACCTGAAGATCGATGATGCGGGCCTGCATGTGCGCATTGGCGAAGGCGAACCGCAGGTGCTGGCGGTGGACAACGTGGTGATCTGCGCCGGGCAGGAGCCGCAGCGCGAGCTGTATGAAGGGCTGCTGGCCAAGGGGCAATCGGTGCACCTGATCGGTGGTGCGGATGTCGCTGCCGAGCTCGATGCCAAGCGTGCGATCAACCAGGGATCGCGTCTGGCAGCGGAGCTCTAGGAAGACCGAACTGCAAATACATACTTAGCACCGACTGTCCGCCTGGTGGCGGCAACCTCTCGATTTTTCAAAAGAGATTGCCGCCATGACCCATCCCCCGCAACCCCAGCCGCTTGCCGCCGAACTGCCGGATCAATTCCCGCAAACCGATGCCCTGCCCACGCTCGGCGCGTCGGCCCTTGCGCTGTTCGAGGCACAGTTGCCGGGCCTGCTGGCGCGTGCCCCCTACCTGTTGCAATTCATCGACGACGAGGGCTCCGAGGAGCGTACGGTCACCCATGGCCACACCCTGAAGAGCCTGGTCGAGTCCGCACGCCTGGGGCAGACTACGGCTGATCTCTTCGACCCGGCACAGGCGGTGCTGTCGTCGAGCGCCAGTTCGCTGGCCGAAGCCGACCTGATTGCGGACGTGACCCTGGATCAGGTGCACGACGCCTTGAAGCTTATAGACGCCAAGACGGTGCTCAGCCGCTTCGAGGTCGATGCGCAAACCTACTGGGAGGTTCCCGCGCAGCTGTCGTTGGCCCCTCGGCAACTGGCCATGGAGCAGGAGGTGCGCGCGAGCCTGGCGGATGATGTGCAACTGCTGGAGAGCGTCGGAACGCTCACTGCCCAAGCCAGGGCGCTGATCGAAGACATCGTCGCCCACCCCCGTTTCTCCGACCGCAGCGTGCCAAGAGGTGTCTATGACCTGACGGTGCGCACCGGTGGAAGCTCGAAGTCCTTCTCTTTGCCAGGCATGCTGGTCCTCAGCGAAATCCCGGCCGGCTACGACCCGGCACTGTCCTACGTTACCGAGCGGCAGGCTCTGACCGGCGAAGCTGTGCTGTATTGCAGCGGGCACTTCGGTTTCATCCGTCGTCACGACAACCTCCAGGCCACCCTGGATGGGGTGCGCAAGGCATTGTTGGAGGATCGCGCCTGGGGCTTGGCCTTGTTGATGCGCCTGGCACCGGAGGCGCAGCAGGCGTTGCTGGAAGAATGGGAGCGCGAAGACGCAAGCTTCGAAGTGAGAGCCGGGGTGATCGAGGGCAATCCGTTCGAGCACCTGGCCAGACAGCAGTGTGAGGCCTGGCGTGCGAGCGCGACCTGCGAGCAGCGCGGTGTATGGGATGATCGTATCGGCCTGGATGTATCGCGTGCACGTTCCACGCAGGTGCTGGTGGCGTTCGAGGCCGAACGCCAGTCGTTGCGGGCGCAACTACCAGATGGTCTGCGCAACCTTGGCCAAGCGCAGCAAGACATGCTGGATGGCCTGTTGCTGGACATTGCCCAGCAGCAGAGCCTCGCCGAGGACTATTGGCAGCAGTTACCCGCTTTCGAGGATTTCGCCCGTGATCGGATTCGCACCGAATTGCGCAAGGACGGGCAGGATTTGGACCCCCGTGCTGTCACCGTCGAGATCGACGTCGTCGAATACAGCCCCGAATTGCCAGAGTCGGAACTTGCGCCGGGCGTCACTCCTGATCCTGGACAGGCGCAAAGCGTGCAGAGCGAGTGCTCGTTGCTCGAATACATCGCCATGCGCATGGATGCCAGGGCCGACGCCAGTTGGACGGTCGAATTCAGTGGCGTTACTCAGGCTCAGTCACGCTATCTTTCCAGTACTCGGCTGGGCAGCCTGATCCAGCGGCTGGACCTGCAGGCGCACTATCTACAAGCAATCAGCGACGCGTTGAAGACACCTTCCGATGGCGAAACCAAGGGCCTGCACCAGCGGCGCCACGATGCTGCGACAAGCCTGTTCGAGAAACGTCTGCGGCTCGATGCGTTCCTGGCGCATGCTACCGGTAACCTTGACGATTCCGGGTATCAGGCTGTCCAGGACATTCTGGATCATCCATCGCCGGACCAGCGGCCTATACGCGAAGGGCAGCGTGCCGAGTTGCAGTGGCTCACGCTGGGTGGCAACTCTCTGCGTGACGTGCTGATCTTCCATGAAGTGGGTGAGTCGTCACTGATCTGCTATACACCCGGCCATCCATCTGGCAAGCCGTTCAGGCGTCACAGCTCTCGCAGTGCGCTGCGCAGCGTGCTGGCCCAGGAGCTCGAAGGTCTCCAACGGATGTCCCCGTGGCCTGCAAGCACTGAGTACTGGGTGTCGCGGTTCGGCCGTCATCAGCTCGGGGCCGCCTTGCCTCTGTTGCTCCGCATCGCTGATGGCAAGGCCGGTGCAGAGCTGGCGACGCAAACCCTCAACCAACCGATAGGCAAGGCAATTTTCAATTATCGCATCGCTTATCTGCTGGCCGAAGGTAACAGCCTGGCGGTTTCCGATGCCGAGTTGCGGCTGGAGCGTGGCCTGGATATCGCTGTCACCGTGTTCCGCGTGCTGAGCGCGCTGATTCCTGCGCGGGTCATGACCGTGCTCGACCTGGCAGAGCTTGGCTACTACATGTTCAACAGCTATGCGGCGCTGGCCAGCGGGCAGCGCGAGCAGGCCGGAACCTATGCCCTCGAGGCCTTGACCAGCCTGAGCGGCCTGGCTAATGCAAAGTTCTACCGGTTCAAGGCTCCCGCTGCTTCGGGAGTGCCGCTGCGACTGGTGAGCGGCAGCGGTGTACGGTCGGTCGTCGCGATCGACGAAGTGCCCAAGCCTCAGGGCGCGCCCTTTGTCATTTCTCACGGCCTGCGCAGTGGGTTACTGGTCTTCGATGGCCGGTTGAACGTGTCTTTGCAGGGCCGTTACTACCCCGTCTACGAAGTGCGTGACCCGCTGCAACGCACTTCGACTTTTTATATCGGATCAGGCGACGGGGTTCAAAGCCGCTCGTTGTTTTCCAATCCCGATCCAAGAATCGAACGTGATCCACGTACAGGCGATTGGCTGATCGTGCGCCGCCCGGGGTTGCTGGGCGGAATGGATCAACCGCTGCCGGTTCGGCCAATGCCGCTGAAGGTGATGCGTGGCGTCCGAGAAAGCGCCAATAGCAGTGGCAGGACTTTCCGGATCATGGACGGCACCCAGGAGGTGGAGGTGCTGTTCGATCTGGATTATTGCTGCTGGTACTCATCTTCCAAAGGTCGTTATTACCGGCGGGATGAGCAGACGAATACCTATCTGGGCGCCGTCGACCCTGGCCCTGCGGCTTCTCGATTGGAGCGCCAGCAAGCGCGCCTGGAACTGGAGTGTCTCCAGCGGCCGGTGTTGCCAGAGCTGCCGCCGAGCAGTGGGCTGGAGCTGCTACCGAAGGTTATCCACCAGATCTGGATCGGCAGCGCAGACAGTCTGATTGCGTCTCACGACTCCACGCTCAAGGGCAACATCGAGATGGCACGGGCCGGCGGTTATCAGTTGCATCTGCATTTTCTAGGCCGCAGCGGATGGGGGGTGAACAATGCGTTGCAGCTGCGCAAGCTACGCTCGCGCTACCCAGGAGCAACCTGCACGTCCTTGAAGGGAGACGCGTTCTTCAAGGATTTCGAGGAGGGTCCGCAGGGTGAGGTGTTCAAGTTCTTCCTGCGGCCGGAAACCCGCAACTATGCGGCGGCCTGCGACGCCTTGCGCTACAAGTTGATAGATGAGTTGGGCGGGGTGTACATGGACATGGACGATGTGCTGCTCCGCCCGCTGCCTCAGTTGGCATTGCGCCCTGGGCAACTGGCGGTGGGCGGGGTGGTGAGCAACGCGACCCTGATGCTCAACGGCCCCAACAACAGTCATTTCGCCTCGCTCAAGGGCAATCCATTGCTCGATGCGGTGTTGCGGGAAATGTCCCAGCGTTTCAGCGCTAGTCGCAAGCTTGGGCATCGTCCGAAGTTTTCCGATCCTGGTTTCACCGAGTACATGCGTGAGGTATCACGGGTGACTGGCCCTGGTCTGCTCAATACGATGCGGCACAGCGCCAGCGCGATCGAGAAGGCCTTGACCGAGGCGAAGCTGTATATCTTCCACTCGCAGGACAACGGCGTACGTCCCGAGCGCGCGGTATTTGAATGGGTGAAGCGCGTTTCCGCGCTGCTGACGCCACTGGAAGACTACATCAATGTCGGCAATGCCCACAGCTGGAAGACGGGGCGCCGTTGACCTGCTAACGTGCGGGCTTTTCGGGGTGCTATAGATGTTCGATGGACTTTCCGGCTCCACCGCCGCGCCCCTGCAAAGCCTGCACCTGCCCTGGTTGGCGCACGCTGATGTGGCGTGCGCGGTGTTGCGTCTGGACCTGATCGACCCACTGGTCAGTGGCAACAAGTGGTTCAAGCTGCAGCACCACCTGCGTGCTGCCCGGAAGGCCAACGCACCTGGCCTGATCAGTCTGGGCGGCAACCATTCCAATCATTTGCACGCCTTGGCCGCTGCGGGCAGGCGCTTCGGCTTCGCCACCGCCGGGTTGTTGCGAGGCCAGCGGCAAGACACCCCGACCGTCCGTGATCTGGAAGCGCTGGGCATGACCTTGCACTGGTTGGGCTACGGTGGTTATCGGGCGCGCCACGCGCCAGGCTTCTGGCAACCCTGGCAGGCGCGTTATCCCGGCTGGCATTGCATCCCCGAAGGTGGGGGCGGTATGGAAGGTGCCTTGGGATGTGGGCAGATCGTCGAGCAGGCGCGAGCGCAATTGGCGTCGATCGGTTGGGATGATTACCACGCCTGGTGGCTGGCGGTGGGCACCGGCACCACGCTGGCAGGCCTGGTACTGGCCGAGCAGGGCGCGCATCCGGTGCATGGCGCCTTGGCGGTGCCGCGCGATCATGGTGTGGAGCAGGGCATTGCGCAACTGGCGGGTACAGCGGGCTATTGCCTGTACGATGCCTGCCGCGGCGGATTCGCCCGGCGCGATGACGCGTTGCTGGCATTCATCGCAGACAGCGAGCGGTACAGCGGTCTGCCACTCGAAGCGCTCTACACAGGGAAGGCACTGTTGGCCCTGCGTGAGCAGGTCGAGGCCGGGCGATTTTCACCCGGCACCCGCCTGATCTTCGTTCATACCGGTGGCCTGCAGGGGCGGCGCGGCTACTTGTAAGGCAGCATGCGCAGCAGTGTGTTGTCCCGGCGTACGTAGTGGTGGTACAGCCCGGCAACGGCATGCAGCCCGATCAGCCAGTAGCCCCAGGTGCCGATGCGTTCATGCCAGCCCTTGATGAACTTTGCCTGGTCCGGATCCTGGCCGATCAGTGCAGGCAGCTCCAGCCCAAAGAATGGTATTGGCTTGCCCGCAGCGCTGAGGATCAGCCAGCCGGCCAGTGGCATGCCGATCATCAGCAGGTACAACAGCACGTGGACCAGATGGGAGAGGCCGGTCTGCCAGGCGGGTGGCTTGGGCACGATAGGCGGTGTCGGGCGCGCCAGGCGCATGGCCAGGCGAAGCCATACCAGCACGAACACGGTGAGGCCGAGCATGAAGTGCAGGCTCTTCATCAGGTCGCGCTCGGCGCTGTCCTTGGGGAACAGGCCGCGCAGCTCGATGCAGGCATAGACGGCGGCGAGCAGCACCAGCATCAGCCAGTGCAAGGTGATGGACAGGCGCGCGTAGTGTGGCGCGGGAGTGGATGAAACCATGGTCGGTCCTCGTCATCAGGTTGGATGGGCGCTCTTGCTGGCGCCTGATGTGGACTTTAGCGCGTCGATTGGTAATTTTTCGTTGTTTCAGGTCGGTTGTTTCGATGATTTTTGGGCTCGGAACGGCATCTTCTCGAGCACTGGTCCTGGGTCATCCCGACAAGTGTGGCCAGCTGTCACTCACCAGAAACACTCGCTCCGCCTCTTGCCAGGCGCCTTCGCCATCCTCCTCCAACCTCACCAGCAATTGTGCCGCGGCTCCTTCCTCCAGGCGCCACAGCCAGGCTGCAAAACCCGCCGCCCCCCAGTGATCCCCAGCCTCGACCCGTGCAGGTGCCAGCCAGGCATGGCGTTGCAGCGGTTGCCAGAGTGCCATCGGATGAGCGCTGGCATACTGCGCCCACTCGCGTCGATGCAGCCATCGCCCGCGCAGGTGCGCAGGGTTGGCCCCGAAGGGGGCCGTGAGTTGCCCTGGCCATGGATGGAAAAGATAGCCACCCAGCCACAGGTGCGACTGCACATCGCCCACCTGCAGCTGATTCAGGACTTCCCGGCTTTCGGCCCGAGCCGAGATCGGCAACTGATGTGCGACCAGGTGCGCCAGCTTGCTGCCCAGGCGGTCGTGGCAGCCTGGCCCCAGCCACTGCGCCGGGTCATGGGCATCAGACTGATCCGGCCCGAGGTAAAGCTTGATCGCCAGTTCCAGGTGATGGTCGCCCGTGCGATCGCGCAGCAGGATATCCAGCTCACCCAAGGTTTGCCCGCCCCGGCGGATTGCCAGGTTGGCGGCCAGCAGCTCGACACCGGGTGCCTGTTGCAGGGCGAACTGCCAGAGGCTTTCGTAGTACAGCCCTAACCGCCGGCTGGTGAGGTGCGCCAGCCACGTCTGCAAGGGCTGCGCATCATGGTCGAGAGCCAGCAGCCAGTCGCGTAACCGCCCCGGATCGTCCGCCCAGCCGCTGGCCGCCAGCGGATGGCGTTGCGGGCAGGGCGGTTCGCTCAGCAGCGGCGGCGACAGCAGCGTCCACGCCAGATCACGCACGGCAGGGTGGCGGAGCTGGCGGGGCAGGGCATGGAGGTCGGTGAAGGGTGTCATCCTGCGAGCATAGCCGGTTTGCCGCTGGCCGGTCGTTTCGCCCATAATCCAGGCATTGTCACCCGCCGCAGAGCCTTGCAGGAGCCCCATGGAGCAATTTCGCAATATCGGTATCATCGGACGCCTCGGCAGCTCGCAGGTGCTCGACACCATTCGCCGACTGAAGAAGTTCCTGCTCGAGCGCCACCTGCACGTGATCCTCGAGGACACTATCGCCGAAGTGCTGCCCGGCCACGGCCTGCAGACCTCCACGCGCAAGCTGCTGGGCGAGGTCTGCGACCTGGTCATCGTCGTCGGTGGCGACGGCAGTTTGTTGGGCGCCGCCCGAGCGCTGGCCCGGCATAACATCCCGGTGCTGGGCATCAACCGCGGCAACCTCGGCTTTCTCACCGACATTCGCCCCGACGAGCTGGAAACCAAGGTCGCCGAGGTGCTCGACGGCCACTACCTGGTCGAGAACCGCTTCCTGCTGCAGGCCGAGGTTCGCCGCCACAACGAGGCCATTGGCCAGGGCGACGCGCTCAACGATGTGGTGCTGCACCCAGGCAAGTCGACGCGGATGATCGAGTTCGAGATCTACATCGACGGCCAGTTCGTCTGCAGCCAGAAGGCCGACGGCCTGATCGTCGCCACGCCCACGGGGTCCACCGCCTACGCGCTGTCTGCCGGCGGCCCGATCATGCACCCCAAGCTCGATGCCATCGTCATCGTGCCGATGTACCCGCACACCCTGTCTGGCCGGCCGATCGTGGTCGATGGCAACAGCGAGCTGAAGATCGTGGTCGCCAAGGACCTGCAGATCTACCCACAGGTCTCCTGTGACGGGCAGAACCACTTCACCTGCGCTCCAGGCGACACCATCACGGTGAGCAAGAAGCCACAGAAGCTGCGCCTGATCCATCCGCTGGATCATAACTACTACGAAGTCTGCCGCACCAAGCTTGGCTGGGGCAGTCGCCTGGGGGGCAGGGACGACTGATGCTCGATCCGGCACGCAGTTTCGACATCATCGGCGACGTTCACGGTTGTGCGTTGACCCTCGAACGCCTGCTCGACACCCTTGGCTACACGCGCACGGGCGGTGTCTGGCGCCATCCGCGGCGCCAGGCGCTGTTCCTCGGCGACATCGTCGACCGTGGCCCGCGCATCCGCGAGGCGCTGCATATCGTCCACGACATGGTCGAAGCCGGCCAGGCCCACTGCATCATGGGCAATCACGAGTACAACGCCCTGGGCTGGGTCACGCCGGCGCTCCCCGGCAGCGGCAAGGCCTTCGTGCGTGAGCACACGCCGCGTCATGCCCGCCTGATCGACGAGACCCTCACCCAGTTCGCCCAGCATCCCGGCGACTGGCATGATTTCATCCAGTGGTTCTACACCCTGCCGCTGTTCGTCGACGCCGGGCGTTTCCGTCTGGTGCATGCCTGCTGGGATCATCAACTGATCGCACAGCTGCGCGCCCAGTACCCGGACGGCCGTATCGACGAACACTTCGTGCAGGCCTCGGCGGTGTCGGGAAGCTTCGCCTCGACCGTGTGCAACCGCCTGCTGCGCGGCACCGACATGCGCCTGCCGGACGGCCTCACGCTGACCGGCGGCGACGGTCTGACCCGCGCCTTCTTCCGCACCAAGTTCTGGGAAGAAGACCCACAAACCTATGGCGACATCGTGTTCCAACCTGATGCGCTGCCCGAGGAAGTGGCCCGCGCGCCGCTCAGCCACAGCCAGAAGAACGCCCTGCTGCGTTATTCGGAGGATGAGCCACTGCTGTTCGTCGGCCATTACTGGCGCAGCGGCCACCCCGCGCCGATTCGCGCCAACCTGGCCTGCCTGGACTACAGCGCGGTGCTCTACGGCAAGCTGGCCGCCTACCGGCTGGACGACGAAACCCGCATCGACCCGCACAAGTTCGTCTGGGTCGATGTCGACCGACCGCAGGCCAGCCAATGAACGTGATCGAAGCGATGCGTCTGCCGCTGGGTGTCGACCTCAGTGGTTTCGTTGCCTTGTTGCGGCGCCTCGAGGTGCCGCACCGGGTGGTCGAGGAGGGCAGTGAGCAGGTGCTCTGGGTACCGCCGGCCATGGCCGCCCAGGTGCTTGACCTCTACCGGCGCTACCCTGACGGCAATGCCGATGTGGAGCCAGTCGTGGACGCAGGCTTGCCGGCGAGCGAGCCGGCCCGGCCCCCGCTAAAGGAACAGTTGCGCGCCTGCAAGGTTACCGCGGGGATGCTGCTGCTGTGCATGGCCGTCGTTGGCTTGACCGGCCTGGGCGAAAACCTCTCGACCCTGAGCTGGTTCACCTTCCAGGACTACCAGGTACAGGGCGACTACCTCTATTTCGTGCCGCTGGCCCAGGGCCTGGGCGAGGGCCAGTGGTGGCGCCTGGTGTCGCCCATGCTGCTGCACTTCGGCGTTCTGCACCTGGCCATGAACGGGCTGTGGTACTGGGAGCTGGGGCGGCGCATCGAATTGCGCCAGGGGCCCTGGGCGTTGCTGGCGCTGACCCTGGTGTTCAGCCTGGTGTCGAACCTGGCCCAGCATTTCATCGGCGGCCCGAACCTGTTCGGTGGGCTGTCCGGAGTGCTCTATGGCTTGCTCGGTTACCTCTGGCTCTACCAGTGGCTGGCGCCCACCCCATTGTTCAGCCTGCCCCGCGGCGTGCTGGTGATGATGCTCATCTGGCTGGTGATCTGCCTCAGTGGCGTGGTCGGCCAGCTCGGCTTCGGCCAGATCGCCAATGCCGCACACGTCGGCGGGCTGCTCATCGGATGCCTGACAGGCCTCTTGGGTGGACTGCTGGCCCGGCGTAAACTGTCGGCTTGATTTAGGAGACGCTCATGTCCACTTTCGCGCAAATGATCGAAAACATCACCCCCGAGATCTACCAGAGCCTGAAGACGGCGGTGGAAATCGGCAAATGGTCCGATGGCCGCAAGCTCACCGCCGAGCAGAAGGAGCTGTCGCTGCAGGCGGTGATTGCCTGGGAAATCCAGAACCTGCCCGAGGAAGAGCGCACCGGCTACATGGGGCCGCAGGAATGCGCCTCCAAGTCCGCGCCGATCCCCAACATCCTGTTCAAGTCGGACTCGGTACATTGATCGAACTCGCTCGTGGCTCCTTGAGCAAGATGGCGGTGCGTCTCGAAGCACCGGTCGTGCAGTACAGCTTTCGCCTCGGTGAGGAGCAGGTGCCGGTCAACCCGTTGATTGGCCAGTCGCTGCGTCTGGAATACCTCGGTGCGATCCACTGCACCCATTGCGGCAAGCGCACCAAGACCAGTTTCAGCCAGGGCTACTGCTACCCCTGCATGACCAAGCTGGCCCAGTGCGATGTGTGCATCATGGCCCCTGAACGCTGCCACTACGACGCCGGCACCTGCCGCGAGCCGTCGTGGGGCGAGCAGTTCTGCATGACCGACCATGTGGTGTACCTGGCCAACTCGTCGGGCATCAAGGTGGGCATTACCCGTGCCACGCAACTGCCCACTCGCTGGCTCGACCAGGGCGCCAGCCAGGCACTGCCGATCATGCGCGTGGCCACTCGCCAGCAGTCGGGCCTGGTCGAAGACCTGCTGCGCAGCCAGGTACCGGACCGCACCAACTGGCGCACCCTGCTCAAGGGCGATGCCGAGGTACTGGACCTGGTCGCGGTGCGCGAACAGATCTTCGATGCCTGCGCCGAAGGCCTGCGCGAGCTGCAAGGCCGCTTCGGCCTGCAGGCGATCCAACCGTTGCCCGACGCCGAAGTGGTCGAGATGCGCTACCCGGTCCAGGCCTACCCGAAGAAGATCGTCAGCTTCAACCTGGACAAGGACCCGGTGGTGGAAGGCACGCTGCTGGGCATCAAGGGCCAGTACCTGATCTTCGACACCGGCGTGATCAATATTCGCAAGTACACGGCCTACCAGCTGGCCGTGCTCCAGTAAAAGGATCGTCACCATGCGTACCGAACAACCGCAAGTGATCTACCTCAAGGACTATCAGGCGCCCGAGTACCTGATCGACGAGACGCACCTGACCTTCGAGCTGTTCGAGGACCACACGCTGGTCCATGCGCAACTGGTCATGCGCCGCAACCCCGAGCGCGGCGCCGGCTTGCCGCCGCTGGTGCTCGATGGCCAGCAGCTGGAGCTGAAGCGCGCCGCGCTGGATGACCAGGAGCTGCAGGCCGGTGACTACCAGCTCGATGACAGCAGCCTGACCCTCCACCCCAAATCTGAGCGCTTCACCCTCGACACCAGCGTGAAGATTCACCCGGAAAGCAACACCGCGCTGGAAGGCCTGTACAAGTCCGGCAAGATGTTCTGCACCCAGTGCGAAGCCGAAGGTTTCCGCAAGATCACCTACTACCTCGACCGCCCGGATGTGATGAGCACCTTCACCACCACGGTGATCGCCGAGCAGCACCGCTACCCTGTGCTGCTGTCCAATGGCAACCCGGTCGGCAGCGGCCCGGCAGAAGACGGCCGTCACTGGGCAACCTGGGAAGACCCGTTCAAGAAGCCGGCCTACCTCTTTGCGCTGGTCGCGGGCGATCTCTGGTGCGTCGAGGACAGCTTCACCCGCCAGTCGGGTCGCGACGTGACCCTGCGCATCTACGTCGAACCCGAGAACATCGACAAGTGCGACCACGCGATGGTCAGCCTGAAGAAGTCCATGCGCTGGGACGAAGAGGTCTATGGCCGTGAATACGACCTGGACATCTTCATGATCGTGGCGGTCAACGACTTCAACATGGGCGCCATGGAAAACAAGGGCCTGAACATCTTCAACTCCAGTTGCGTGCTGGCCCGCGCCGAAACCGCCACCGATGCCGCCCACCAGCGCATCGAAGGGGTGGTCGCCCACGAGTACTTCCACAACTGGTCGGGCAACCGCGTGACCTGCCGCGACTGGTTCCAACTGTCGCTCAAGGAAGGCTTCACGGTGTTCCGCGATGCCGAGTTCAGCGCCGACATGAACTCGCGCACGGTCAAGCGCATCGAGGACGTCGCCTACCTGCGCACCCACCAGTTCGCCGAAGATGCCGGGCCCATGGCCCATCCGGTGCGCCCGGACAGCTTCATCGAGATTTCCAACTTCTACACCCTGACCGTGTACGAGAAGGGCGCCGAAGTGGTAGGCATGGTCCGTACCCTGCTGGGCGCCGAGGGCTTCCGCAAGGGCAGCGACCTGTACTTCGAGCGTCATGATGGCCAGGCGGTGACCACCGACGACTTCATCAAGGCCATGGAAGACGCCAACGGCGTCGACCTGACCCAGTTCAAGCGCTGGTACAGCCAGGCTGGCACGCCGCGTCTTG
This sequence comes from Pseudomonas sp. S44, assembly GCF_016624805.1. Classification (NCBI taxonomy): domain Bacteria; kingdom Pseudomonadati; phylum Pseudomonadota; class Gammaproteobacteria; order Pseudomonadales; family Pseudomonadaceae; genus Pseudomonas; species Pseudomonas sp. S44. The sequence continues at coordinate 78,645 of NZ_JACVTY010000024.1, read as the reverse complement.
AGGTCAGCGAAACCTACGATGCCGCGGCGCAGACCTACAGCCTGACCTTCCGCCAGAGCTGCCCGCAGACGCCGGACAAGCTCGACAAGCTGCCATTCGTGATTCCGGTGGCGTTGGGGCTGCTCGATGCTCAGGGCAATGACCTGCCGCTGCAATTGGCCGGTGAAACGGCTGCCGATGTCGCTACCCAGCGCGTACTGTCGGTGACCGAGGCCGAGCAGACCTTCACCTTCCAGGGCATCGTCGCCAAGCCGCTTCCGTCGTTGCTGCGTGGCTTCAGTGCGCCGGTCAAGCTGAGCTTCCCCTACGACCGCGACCAGTTGATGTTCCTCATGCAGCACGACAGCGACGGCTTCAACCGCTGGGAAGCGGGCCAGCAACTGGCCGTGCAGGTGCTGCAGGAGTTGATCGGCCAGCATCAGCGCGGCGAAGCGCTGAAACTCGACCCACGGCTGATCACCGCCTTGGGTACGGTGCTGGGCAACGAGTCGCTGGACCCGGCCATGGTCGCCGAGATGCTGTCGCTGCCCGGCGAGGCCTACCTCACCGAAATCAGCCAGGTGGCTGACGTCGACGCGATTCATACGGCCCGCGAGTTCGCCCGCAAGCAGATCGCCGAGCAGTTGTTCGATGCGCTGTGGGCGCGCTACCAGGCCAACCGCCAGGTGTCGCGCAGCACTGCTTATGTAGCCGCAGCCGAGCACTTCGCCCGCCGCAGCCTGCAGAACATCGCGCTGTCGTACCTGATGCTCGCTGGCAAGTCGCAGGTGCTGGAAGCGACCCTCGAGCAGTTCGAGCACGCCGACAACATGACCGAGCGCCTGACCGCGCTGGCAGTGCTGGTCAACTCGCCGTTCGAAGCCGAGCGCGCCAAGGCGCTGGAGGCCTTCGCCGAGCACTTCAAGGACAACCCGCTGGTCATGGACCAGTGGTTCAGCGTGCAGGCGGCAAGCAGCCTTCCGGGCGGGCTGGCGCGGGTCAAGGCGCTGATGCAGCACCCGGCCTTCACCCTGAAGAACCCGAACAAGGTGCGCGCGCTGGTCGGCGCCTTTGCCGGGCAGAACCTGGTCAACTTCCATGCCGGCGACGGCTCGGGCTATCGCTTCCTGGCGGACCTGGTGATCGAGCTCAACGCGCTCAATCCGCAGATCGCCTCGCGTCAACTGGCGCCGCTGACCCGCTGGCGCAAGTACGATGCCGCGCGTCAGGCGCTGATGAAGGGCGAGCTGGAGCGGATTCTCGCTTCCGGGGCACTGTCCAGTGATGTGTATGAGGTGGTGAGCAAGAGCCTGGCTTGATTCACTTTTAAACCGGGCTGGCCTATTCGCGGGCAAGCCCGCTCCCACAAGGATCAGGGAGCGGGCTTGCCCGCGATGCTTTTTGGCGGTTAACAAAACATAACGTCCCGCCCGTTGTGTTCGCGCGATTTTCCCCGATAGGATGGCCCAAAGCTATTGCAGGGCTCTGGATCAAGGGTTTTCGCAGTACCTGCAAGGCATTGACCCACTACAAGAACACAACAGGGGGCGGTCATGAGGGAATGGCTGAAGGCGGATGCCAGGCGCGGAGCCTTGGCGTTGACGGCCAGCGCGTTACTGGCGCTGGGCACATGGGCAGGTACCGCACAGGCCGCGGCCGTGGCCGAATATTCGGTGGAATCGGCCAAGGCCAGCCAGAGCCTGCTGATCGACGCCGTGCACGCCGGCAAGCGCCTGGTGGTGGTCGGCGATCGCGGCCATATCCTGTTCTCCGACGACCAGGGCAAGACCTGGACTCAGGCTCGGGTGCCAACCCGTCAACTGCTCACCGCCGTGTTCTTCCTCGACGACAAGCGTGGTTGGGCAGTCGGCCATGACGCGCAGATTCTCGCCAGCAACGACGGCGGGGCAACCTGGAGCAAGCAGTTCGAAGACCTCTCCCGTGAAGCCCCGCTGCTCGATGTGCGTTTCGTCGATGCCCAGCACGGCTTCGCCGTCGGCGCCTATGGTGCGCTGCTGGAAACCACCGACGGTGGGCAGAACTGGCAGGACGTCGCCGAGCGTCTCGACAACCCCGACCAGTTGCACCTCAATGGCATCACCCAGGTGAAGGATGCCGGCCTGTTCATCGTGGGCGAGCAGGGCAGCATGTTCCGCTCCAGCGACGACGGCCAGACCTGGTCGCACGTCGAAAGCCCCTACGAGGGCTCGCTGTTCGGCGTGACCGGCACTGGGCAGGCGCACACGCTGCTGGCTTACGGACTGCGCGGCAACCTGTTCCGCTCCACCGACTTTGGCGACACCTGGCAAGCCATCCCGCTGGAGGCGGGACGAGGGGCGCTCGAATTCGGCCTGGCAAACGCTACGCTTCTCGATGATGGCAGCCTCGTCGTGGTCGGCAACGGTGGCAGCGTGCTGCGCAGCCGCGACGACGGACAGACGTTCACGGTCTACAACCGCGCCGATCGCATCGCGCTGTCCGGTGTCAGCGGTCTGGCCGATGGCGGCCTGCTGCTGGTGGGGCAGGGTGGCGTACACCTGGCCACCGCCGAAGGCGCCCAGGAGGCTCGGCCATGACCCGTCCGGAGAATTTCAACATGCCCCACCACAAGGACAAGGCCACCCTGCTCGAGCGGCTGATCTTCAACAACCGCCCCGTGGTCATCGCCCTGTGCGTGCTGGTGAGCATCTTCCTGTTCTGGCAGGCCACGCAGATTCGCCCCTCCACCAGCTTCGAGAAGATGATCCCGCTGCAGCACCCGTTCATCGAACAGATGATGGAGCACCGCAATGACCTGGCCAACCTCGGCAACACCGTGCGCATTTCGGTCGAGGCGGTCAACGGCGACATCTTCGACAAGGACTACATGGAGACCCTGCGCCAGATCCACGACGAGGTGTTCTACATCCCCGGCGTCGACCGTGCCGGGCTGAAGTCGTTGTGGAGCCCGAGCGTGCGCTGGAGCGAGGTGACCGAGGAAGGTTTCTCTGGCGGCGAGGTGATCCCCAACACCTACAATGGCTCGCAGGACAGCCTCGACACCTTGCGTGACAACGTGCTCAAGTCTGGCCAGGTCGGGCGCCTGGTGGCCAACAACTTCAAGTCGAGCATCGTCGACATTCCGCTGCTGGAAAACTTCCCCGACCCGCAAGACCCGGGCAAGCTGACCAAGCTGGACTACCAGAAATTCTCCCACCAGCTGGAAGAGAAGATCCGCGACAAGTTCCAGGCACAGAACCCGAACGTGAAGATCCACATCGTCGGCTTCGCCAAGAAGGTCGGTGACCTGATCGATGGCCTGGTGATGGTGGCGATGTTCTTCGGGGTTGCGCTGGTCATCACCTGGGCGTTGCTGTACTGGTTCACCTGGTGCATTCGCAGCACCATCGCCGTGCTCATCACCACGCTGGTGGCGGTGGTGTGGCAGCTAGGGCTGATGCATGCGGTCGGCTTCGGCCTCGATCCTTACTCGATGCTGGTGCCGTTCCTGATCTTCGCCATCGGTATCTCCCACGGGGTGCAGAAGATCAACGGCATCGCCTTGCAGTCCAGCGATGCCGACAACGCCCTGACCGCAGCGCGGCGCACCTTCCGCCAGTTGTTCCTGCCGGGGATGATCGCCATCCTCGCCGACGCCGTGGGCTTCATCACCTTGCTGATCATCGACATTGGCGTGATCCGCGAACTGGCCATCGGGGCCTCGATCGGTGTGGCGGTCATCGTCTTCACCAACCTGATCCTGCTGCCGGTCGCGATCAGCTACGTCGGCATCAGCCAGAAGGCCATCGCCCGCAGCAAGAAGGATGCGGTCTGCGAGCACCCGTTCTGGCGCCTGCTGTCGAACTTCGCCAGCCCCAAGGTGGCGCCGGTGTCGATCGCACTCGCGCTGGTCGCCTTTGCCGGCGGTCTCTGGTACAGCCAGAACCTGAAGATCGGCGACCTCGACCAGGGCGCGCCGGAGCTGCGTCCGGATTCGCGCTACAACCAGGACAACAGCTTCATCATCAACAACTACTCGACCAGTTCGGATGTGCTGGTGATCATGGTCAAGACCCCGGCAGAGAGCTGCTCGATCCACTCGACCATGGCGCCGATCGACGAGCTGATGTGGACCATGGACAACACGCCGGGCGTGCAGTCGACCATCTCCCTGGTGACCGTGTCCAAGCAGGTCATCAAGGGCATGAACGAGGGCAGCCTGAAGTGGGAGACCCTCTCGCGCAACCCGGACATCCTCAACAACTCCATCGCCCGCGCAGACGGCCTGTACAACGCCGACTGCTCGTTGGCACCGGTGCTGGTGTTCCTCAACGACCACAAGGCCGAGACCCTCGAGCGCGTCACCACGGCGGCCAAGGCCTTTGCCGATGCGCACAACAAGGAAGGCCTGCAGTTCCTCATGGCGGCCGGTAACGCCGGCATCGAGGCGGCCACCAACGAGGTGATCAAGTCGGCCGAGCTGACCATCCTGATCCTGGTGTACATCTGCGTGGCGGTGATGTGCATGATCACCTTCCGCTCCTTCGCCGCCACCCTGTGCATCGTTCTGCCGCTGGTCCTGACCTCGGTACTGGGCAACGCGCTGATGGCGTTCATGGGCATTGGCGTGAAGGTCGCGACGCTACCAGTGGTCGCCCTCGGCGTGGGCATCGGTGTGGACTACGGCATCTACATCTACAGCCGTCTGGAAAGCTTCCTGCGCGCGGGCCTGCCGCTGCAGGAAGCCTATTACGAGACCCTGCGCTCCACCGGCAAGGCGGTGCTGTTCACCGGCCTGTGCCTGGCGATCGGCGTGTGCACCTGGATCTTCTCGGCGATCAAGTTCCAGGCCGACATGGGCCTGATGCTGACCTTCATGCTGCTGTGGAACATGTTCGGCGCGTTGTGGCTGCTGCCGGCGCTGGCACGGTTCCTGATCAAGCCCGAGAAGATGGTGGGCAAGGAGGGGGGCTCGATCTTCGCCCATTGAGGAAACTGACGCTATTCGTGCAGGAGCGGCGCAAGGCCGCTCCTGCACAGTTTCAAGGCCTCTTGCAGTGATCCGAAGATATAATGGCCACCTTCCTACCCCAAGGTGCACCCATGCCCCCTCTCGCAACCGCCCTGCAAACCTGCGACATGCTCCTGATCGACGGCCTGCACGCCTTCGAATTCACCTGCGACAGCTCTGGCCTCACCATCGAATGCATGGACGGGCGCCAGTTGCGCCGCTGGAGCTTCACCCCCGAACAGATCGCCGCTGCGCGGGCAGAGGGGAACGATTGGCTGCTCGACGATGCCCAAGCAGAACACCGTCTAGTCTTGATGAGTGCGTTTCGCGCCCCGGAAGATGACGAAGATGAAGCTGACCTCCAAGAGCCTGCTGACCGCTAGTCTGATGAGCCTGTCGATCCACACCCAGGCTGCCACCTTGCTGGTCGGCAGTTACACCGAGGGTGCCAGCCAAGGCATCTACCGTTATCAATTCGACCCGCGCAGTGGCCAGATCGCCACGCCAGCCCAGCAGGTGATCAAGGCTGTCAGCCCGTCCTGGCTGGTGCTGTCTGCCGACCAGCGTCAACTGTTCGCGGTGAACGAGACGCCCGCGGGGCACATCAGCAGCTTTGGCGTGAGTGGCAACGGCGAGATAACCCCGCTGAACAAGGTCGCCAGCCTGGGCGATGAACCGACCCACGCCAGCCTCAGTCACGACCAGCGCTACCTGTTCGTCGCCAACTACGCCGTGGCGCCCGTTCCTGGCGGTAGCCTGGTGGTGGTCCCGGTGGCGCGCGACGGCAAGCTCAAGGCGGTGCTACAGCAGCTGCGCCATGCCCCGAGCAAGGTCAATTCCGAGCGCCAGGCCGGCGCCCATGTGCACTCGGTGGTTCAGTCGCCCGATGGCCGCCATCTTTATGCCAGTGACTTGGGCGCCGACAAGGTGTTCATCTACCGCTACGACGGCGCCAGTACCGACCGGCCGCTGAGCCCGGCGATACCCGCGTTCGTCACCTTGCCGCCAGGCAGCGGGCCACGGCACCTGCTGTTCGATGCCAAGGGGCGGCATGCCTACCTCACGCTGGAAATGAGTGCCGAGGTGGTGGCCTTCGACGTTCTGGACGGTGCGTTGCTCGAGCGTCAGCGCCTGCCGTTGACCGACAGCACCGAACCTGCCGCCAAGGCCGCGGGCGGCCTGCACTTGTCCGCCGATGGACGTTTCCTGTACGTCAGCAACCGCGGCAGCGCCAACCAGATCGTGGTCTACGCCGTGGGCAAGGACGACGGCCAGTTGACCTTGCTGCAGCGTCGCTCGGTGGAAGGCGATCACCCCCGGGAATTCAGCCTGGATCCAAGCGGCAACTTCCTGCTGGTGGCCAACCAGAAGAGCAACCAGATCGTGGTCATGCGCCGTGATCCGCGCAGCGGCAAGCTTGGCGAAACGGTGCAAACGTTGCCCCAGGATGCACCTTCGGACCTGAAGTTTCTCGATTGACTATCAATCGGCTTGATAATCGCTACTGCTGCAATGAATTTCAGCCAAGCGCCTCGTCGGCGTAAGTTTGACCCAAGGCCCAAGAGGGCCACTGTCAAACAGCGAAGACGAGGACACACCGATGAACTTCAATCTCTTCCCGGTCATTGCCGCTTCCGCCATTTCCGCTTCCGTCGTGCTGCCGGTCCATGCCCAGTCGGAAAGCCGCAGCAAAACTGTCGAAACCCACAGCTACACCGAGCAGTACCTGCGCCAGAGTGCCCATTTCCACGCAGCCCTGAGTGCCAAGCACAGCAGCTGATGGACCCCTGACAGGTTTTTGTGGGAGCGGGCTTGCTTGCGAAGCAGTCACCACGGTGCCATGGCACCGACTCCGCCGGTGTTTGCGAGCAAGCCTACTCCCACAGAAACCTGGTCAATGGGTTTTTCAGCGGACCATGATCGCCTTGAACAGGTCCGATGCCAGCCATCCCTGCAACCAGCTCCGCACCCGCGGATAAGCCGCCTCGGCGAACCACTGAGGTTCGACCCCGGCGAACTGGCGCAGCAATGGCAGCAACGCGGCATCGGCCAGGCTTGGGTGGTCCGCCAGCAGGAAAGGCCTGTTCTCGAGCAGGCCTTCGAGCTCCGCCAGCCAGGCTTCGGCCTGCTGGCGGTAATGCTCGCGTGAATGCTCCGGGTAGCGCTCGGCGTATTTGTACAGGTTGACCTGCGCCTTGAAATCCCGGTCATTGCGCGCGATCAGCGCTTCGCCCCGTTCAGCCGCCAGTGGATCGGCCAGCAGCCGCCAGTCTTGCGGGTCGTCTTGCGCCAGCGCCCAGCGCATGATGTCCAGACTCTCCTCCAGCACCCGCTCCCCGGTATCGAGCACCGGCACCGTGCCCTTGGGCGACAGGGCCAGCAGTTCGGCTGGCTTGTCCTTGAGCGCCACCTCGCGAACTTCCACGTCACAGCCTGCATAACGCAGGGCCAGGCGCGCACGCATGGCCCAGGGGCAACGGCGGAATGAATAGAGGATCACCCACAGACCTCGACATCGCTCAGGCCATTGCCCTGGCGGCGTACCTGGATCTGCACCGGAATGCGCTCATGCATCTCCTGCACGTGGGAAATCACCGCGACCTTGCGCCCCTGGGCCTGCAGGCCGTCGAGCGCATCCATCGCCAGCTGCAACGACTCGGGGTCCAGGCTGCCGAAGCCTTCGTCGATGAACAGCGACTCGATGCGCAGGGTGCTCGAGGCCATCGACGCCAGCCCCAGTGCCAGTGCCAGCGAGACCAGGAAGGTCTCGCCGCCCGACAGCGAGTGCACCGAGCGCAGTTCGTCGCCCATCTCGGTGTCCAGCACCAGCAGGCCGAGGGCGCTGCCACCGCGCTTGAGACGATAGCGCCGGGCCAACTGGCGCAACTGATTGTTGGCGTGGTGCAGCAGCAGGTCGAGGTTGTAGCCCTGGGCGATCTTGCGGAACACATCGCCTGAGGCCGAGCCGATCAGGTCATTGAGCCGGCCCCAGCGCTGGCGTTCGCCACGGGCCTTGTCGATGTCGTCGGCGAGTGCCTGGTGCGCCTGCTGGCGACGCTGGTCGTCGGCCTGTTGGGCGCGCAGTTCGGCGCAGTGCTGTTCGTGGATGGCCAGTTGCTCGCGCAGTTCCCCAAGGCTCTGCTGCAGGTCTTCGGCCGATGCGTGGACGGTGGACTCGGCGCTGTGCTGTTGCAGGCGCTGTTCGCGCTCGTGCAGCAGCACCCGCGCCTGCTCGACAGCCTTGTCGGCGTCCTGCAAGTGCTGGCGCAGCGCGCTGACGGCGGCGTCGTCGATGGCCAGCAGGCGCTCCAGACCGACGTCGTCCAACTCAAGGTGCTCGGCGCGCCATTGGGCGATGTCGCCGTGCAGTTGTTGGTGTTCCTGTTCCAGTGCCTGCTGGCGATTGCCGTTGGCCTTGAGCTCACTGGCCAACTGCACGCCTTGGGTGCGCAGCGTCTGCAGGTGTTGTGCGGTATCGGCGTCGAGCGCACGGGCCTGCTCCAGTTGTGCCTCCATATGCTGTTGCCAGGCTTCGGCGCTGGGCTGTTCGCCAAGCAACTCGGCCAGCGCGGCCTGGGCCTGCTGTCGCTGGGCCTCAAGGGCGGCGAGTTGCTGGCGCAATTGTTCCTGGGTATTCAGCCGTGCTTGATGCTGGTCGCGCAGCTTGTCCAGCTGGAGTTGGCGTGCCTGCTGTTCTTCCTGTTCGTCCTTGCGCTGTTCGAGCTGCTGCAGGCGCTGGGTGATCTGCTGGTCGAGGGCGACGAACGCGTGGGTCGGGTCGTCGCTCAGGGCCTTGAGCACGTCGTCCGGCAGCACGCTGGCGAGGTCCTTCAGCCCTTGTTCCAGTTGCTGCTCGTCGTTGGCCAAGGCCTGGTGCTGTTGTTCCAGATGGCGCTGGGCCTGTTGCTGGGCCTCTTGCGCCGCTTGCAACTGCTGGGTGAGGCGGGCGGCGTCCTTCTGCAGGGCGAGCAGGGCGCTCTGGCGCTTCTCGTCCTTGCCGATTTCCTCGTCCAGGCGCCGCAGCTGACTGTCGAGCCAGGCGCTGCGGGCCTTGTCGTCCTGTGGTGCCAGGGCTGGCCACAGACTGTGGGCCTGCACCTGTGCGACCAAGGGCTGCAGCTGTTCGCCGAGTTGCTGTTGCTGCTGTTGGAAATCCTTGAGCTGGGCATTGACCACGCCCAACTGGGTGCGCAGCTCCACCAGTTGACCGTTGAGGGCCTCGACCTGTTGCTGCGCAGCCTCTTCTTCGGCCTGGTCATGGCGGCCGAGGCTCTGCAGCAGCGCTTCGGGCTGGTGGAACGGATGCTCGGCGCTGCCGCACACCGGGCAGGGTTCGCCGTCGCGCAGTTGGCCGCGCAGTTCTTCAACGCTGGTGTTGCGCGCCAGGCGTTGGCGATCGAGCAACTGGCGAGTGAGGGCGAGCGCCTGTTCTGCCGTTTCCAGCCGGGCCTTGGCCGATGTGCCGTCGCTGATCAGTTGCTGGCGTTGCTGCATGGCCTGTTGCTGTCGCTCACGCAGAACGTCGAGCTGCTGGCGCAGTTCCATCTCGCGACCGTGCAGGCGCGACAGTTCCTCGACAGCACGCTGCTGCTTGCGGTTGTCCTGGAGCATGCCGCCGAGCAGGTCGATCTGTTCGGCCAGGGCCTGGGGTTCGGCCTTGGCTTCGCGGAACAGCAGCTCGAAACTGTCGCGCTGGGTTTGCAGTTGGGTATTGGCCTGGCTGGCCTGCGCCTGCAAGCCTGGCAGCTCTTCGCGACCCTTGGCCAGACGGCCGCCGATCAGCATCACCTGCTTGAGCTGCGGCAGGTAGGCCTGCCAGGCATTGGCCAGGCCCGCCAGATGTTGGCTGTCGGCCAGCGCGGTGTCGATCAGGGCCAGTTGTTCCAGGCTGCGCTGCTGGTTCTGTTCCAGCTGCTGCAGGTGCTGCTGGCTTTCGGCAAGGTCCTGCTCAGCCTGCTGGCAGGCCGAGTGCTGTTTTGCCAGGTCCTGGTCGAGGCGGGCGAGGCCGTCCTGGGCGGCAAAGGCCTGGCGCAGGCGGGGAGCGTTCTCGCTGTGCTGCGCCTGGCATTGCGTGAGCGCGTCGCGTGCCGCGAGCTGCGCCTGCTCCAGTTCGCCAGTACGGGTGTGCAGTTCGGTCTGCTGGCGTACCTGCTCGGCGATTTCGGCGGCCAGCGGCGTGAGCTGGGCGGCCAGGGCCAGCTGACGGTGGAACTGATGGCGCTGCGGGGCCAGGCGCTCCAGGCGTTGCAGGTCGATACGCTGCTCGCTGAGCTGTGCGCTGGCGTGCTCGGCGGCCTTGAGCGCTTCACTGGCCTCGGCGTGTTGGGCCAGCAGTCGCTGTTGTTCGCTGAGCCAGGCGCACTGTTGTTCAAGCTGCCGCTCGCGCGCCTGTTCGCCCTTGAAGTGCTGTTGTGCCTGCTCCAGGCGCAGGTCAAGTTCGGCACGGGCCTCGGCGGCCAGCGGTAGCAGGTGGCTGGCGCGCTCCTCAAGATCCTTGAGCGCTTCGGCGGCCTCGCGCGAGCGGGTGAAGGCGCGCTGCCCCAGGCGGGTATAGATGGCCGTGTTGGTGAGCTTTTCCAGCAGTTCGCTGCGCTCGCGATCGTCGGCCTTGAGGAAGGCTCCGAACTCACTCTGGGCCAGCATCACCGCACGGGTGAACTGCTCGAAATTCAGCCCCAGGCGTGCTTCGGCCAGTTGCTTGTATTCGTTCTTGCCGCTGGCCAGCAGTTGTTCGCCGTCCAGGTCGTAGAAGCTCTGGCGGCTGTGCTGCAATTTGCCGTTGGCCTTGTCACGCGCTCGGTTGGCTTCCCAGCGGGCGCGGTAGCGCTTGCCATCGATGCCGACGAAATCGACCTCGGCAAAGCCGCTGCCGGTGCCACGGCGCAACAGGTTGCGCGGATCGGAGGTGGGGATTTCGCCGTCGGCGTCCGGCACCTTGGCTTCGCGGCCGATCTCGTTCAGACGTGGCACCGTACCGAACAGCGCCAGGCACAGGGCATCGAGCAGGGTGCTCTTGCCTGCGCCGGTCGGGCCGGTGATGGCGAACAACCCGGCGCTGGCCAAGGGCTCGGCAGTAAAGTCGATGTCGATGGGGCCGGCCAGGGAGGCAAGGTTCTTCAGGCGGATGGCCAGGATCTTCATGGCTGCTCCTCCAGTTGCACGTCCTGCAGCAGCAGGGCGAAGTCGCTCAGGGTCTGTTCATCGACGGGGCTGCCGTAGGCCTGCTCCCAAGCGCGGCCGAACAGGTCCTGTGGGGTCATCTGCGACAGCTCGACGAAGGCCTGTGCGTCCTCGTCCTGAGCGTTGCGCCCAGCATATTCGGCGCTGATGCGCACCAGGCGCACTGCCTTGCCCTGCAGTGCGCTTTCGATCTGTTGGCGCAGGTCGGGCTGCGGCTCGTCCAGGCGTACCCGCACTTCCAGCCACGGCTGGCGGTTGGGGTCTTCGAGGAGGTCGATCACCGGCAGGTCGGCAAGCTGCTCGAGCAGTTCGCCGAGCGGTGCCGGGCCCATGCGCTGCAAGGCCACGGCCCGCGGTACCAGGCGCGGTTCGACGCTGAGCAGCTCGGTGCCGTCCAGCTCGATCTCCAGTACCTGGTGCGGGTAGTTGATCTCGGCGAACGACAGCGGGATAGGCGCGCCGCTGTAGCGGATGCGGTTCTCCCGGTTGACCTTCTGTGGCTTGTGCAGGTGGCCCAGGGCGACGTAGCTGATGGCCTTGTCGAACAACCGCGCCGGCAGGGCTTCGGCATTGCCGATGATCAGGCTGCGCTCGGAGTCTTCGGAAATCGAGCCGCCGGCCATGTGGGCGTGGCTGATGGCGATCAGCGCCTGGTCCTTCTTGCGCTTGCCAAGGGCGGCGGCGATCAGTTGTTGATGCACCTGGGTGATGCCTTGCAGGTAGTCATCGCCCAGTTGCGGGCCGGTGACTTCTGCCGGGCGCAGGAAGGGCAGGGCCAGGCACCAGGCACAGACCTTGCCGCGGGCGTTGGTCAGCGGGATCAGCAGGCGTTCGGCGTCGAGCTGGCCTTCGTCGAGCCAGTGCACGCGGCCCAGGGCGTGAGTGCGCAGGCGGCGCATCAGGGCGGCGGGCAATTCGATGCGCGAGCCGGAGTCGTGGTTGCCGGCGATCATCACGATGTCCAGCTTGGGCTGCTGTTCGTGGGCCTGGACGATGAAGTCGTAGAGGCGCTCCTGGGCTTTGACCGGTGGGTTGACCGTGTCGAAGATATCCCCGGCGATCAACAGCGCGTCGGGTTGGCGCAGGCGCAGCTGGCCGAGCAGCCAGTCGAGGAAGCAGGCGTGTTCGAAGTCGCGTTCCTGGCCATGGAGGCTCTGGCCCAGGTGCCAGTCGGAGGTGTGAAACAGACGCATGGAGGACCTGTTGGTGTCGAATCAAGCGAGCGGCCGGGGCTGCGCTTGGGATGGGGTCTCGGAGGGTGGGTATGGTAACCCAAGTGGCTGCGCAGGTTCGCTTTTGCTGTGGCTGCGAGGTCGCCAGGCGAAGTGTTTGCGTAGAGGCTGATAGGTGTTCGCCGAAAGATTTTTGGTGCCCTTGAGATCGAGCGCCGCGCGGGCGGCGCTCGATCTCATGGACGCTGAAAATCTTTCGGCAAGCACCTCAGTTACCAACAAGATAATCACGCAAGCGCAGCAACATCGCATCACAACCCTGCAGTTGCACAACGCTGACAAACTCGTCCGGCTTGTGCCCCTGATCCATGCTGCCCGGCCCGCAGACCACGGTCGGGATCCCCGCCTGATCGAACAGCCCACCTTCGGTGCCAAAGGCCACGGTGCCGAAATCTTCCGAGCCACTGAGCAGCGCCACCAGGCGCGCTGCTTCGCTGTCTTCGGACGTTGCCAGCCCGGGGTAGGCACTGAGCGGCTTGAGGCGGATATCGCTGGTTTCACTGACGGCACGCATGCGTGGCAGCAGGTCGGTTTCGGCGTAGGTCTGCAGGCGCTCGGCCACGACCTTGGCCTCGAAACCCGGCAAAGCACGCACCTCGAAATCGAACCCGCACTCCTCAGGCACGATGTTCAGCGCCCGCCCGCCCTTGATAACACCGGTCTGGACCGTGGAGAACGGCGGATCGAAGCGCGCGTCATGGTTCTCGGGACGGGCCAGTTCGCCGCCGATCTCGCCCAGCTTGCCGATCAATTGCGCTGCGTACTCGATGGCATTGACGCCATAGGGTGCATAGGCCGAATGACAAGCGGCGCCGTGCACCTGGCAGCGCATGGCCAGCTTGCCCTTGTGCCCGAGCACGGGTTTGAGCTCGGTGGGTTCGCCGATCAGGCACAGGCGTGGCTTGTTCGGGCGCTGTTCGAGCGCCTCCAGCATCGAGCGCACACCGAGGCAGCCGACCTCTTCGTCATAGGAGAATGCCAGGTGCACCGGCGTTGTCAGCGGCTGGGCGAGAAACGCCGGCACCGCCGCCAGCACCGAGGCGATGAAGCCCTTCATGTCGGCCGTGCCACGGCCATACAGGCGACCATCGCGCTCGCTCAGGCGAAACGGCTCGACGCTCCAGGCCTGGCCGTCCACCGGCACCACATCGGTATGCCCGGACAGCACCACGCCGCCACGATCGGTCGGGCCGATGGTGGCGAACAGGTTGGCCTTGGTGCCCTCCTCGTTGAGGAACAGTTCGCTCTCGACCCCCAGCCCCGCCAGGTAATCGCGGATGAAACCGATCAGTTCGAGATTGGAGTCGCGACTGACCGTGGCAAAGCCGATCAGGCGCTCCAGCACGGCGCGGCTGGTGAGATCACTCATCGCCCGGCACCCCGTAGCTGGGTGCGGTGGTCGGGTTCAGGGCGCGGGTGACGTAGTCCTGCATCTGTGGGCGATAGGCCTGCCACAGGCGGTCGAGTTCGCCGATCGGGTCGTGCTCGGCCCAGTCCACACGCAGATCCACCAGCGGCCAGGTCAGCTCACCGGCGATCTTCAGGGCGGCCGAGTGCACAGGGCCTGCCTCGCCACCGGCGGCCATGGCCGCGTGCATCGCCGCCAGCAAGCGATCGGCCAGGTGCCCACCGGCCTGCTCGAACGCGTGCACCATCGCCTCGATCACCTGCGGCGAGGCCAGCAGGTTGCCCGCGGCTGCACACTGCTCGCCGGCGACCGCGTTGTGTACGCCGAGTGCTTCTTTGCCGGTGAACAGCGCGACCTGGCCGTGGCTGTCGATCACCGTCACCTGGCGGTACTCGCTCCAGCCGTTGGCGCTGAGCACCCGGTCCAGCGCTGCGGCAGGCGGCAACTGGCCCTGCTCGAGGGCGTCGAGGATCTGCGGGCCGAGGGCCGGCAAGGTGATGTTCTGCGTCGCCACCGCCCCGACCCCGGCGCGCACCCACGGGCAGCGGGCACCGACAGCGATGCTGGACGAGCTGATGGCGATGCCGACCTGGCCGGTTTCCTGGCAGCGGCCGATGATGGAGAAGGTCATGGTGCAGCTCCTTTCTGGGTTTACCGGCATTCTCGGCAAGCCCTGGCGGCGGCGAAACGAGCATTTTGCTTGGCATTGGCGAGGAAAAAACTGGGCACTGCGGGTTTGCTGCGCAAATCTGCCGTGCTGCTCGCTGCAGCGCTGCCACCCTTCGCCAATTTATCGGCAAGCCCCAGCTAAATACTATTTTCGCGAAATTCCGTGCATCCCTAGTCTGGCCCCAGGTAACGGCGGTCCTCCAAAACCGACCTGACAAAAACCGCCTGAACAAGGGCTCGGACATGACATTGAACAATCTCGAAATCGACACCCTCGTGGTCGGCGCCGGCCAGGCCGGCGTGGCCATGAGCGAACACCTGAGCAAACTCGGCGTGCCGCACCTGGTGCTGGAACGCAACCGCATCGCCGAGGCCTGGCGCACTGGACGCTGGGACTCGCTGGTGGCCAACGGGCCAGTCTGGCACGACCGCTTCCCTGGCCTTGAATTCGACCTCGATGCCGACGCCTTCGCTGGCAAGGACCAGGTCGCCGACTACTTCGAGCGCTACGTGCGCAAGTACAACCTGCCCGTGCGTACCGGCATCGAAGTCAAGCGCGTGGTGCGCAACAGCGACCGCCCGGGCTTCACCATCGAAACCAACGAAGGCGTGATCCGCGCCAACCGCGTGGTCGCCGCCACCGGGCCGTTCCAGAAACCGGTGATCCCGGCCATTGCGCCAAAGGATGAACGCCTGCACCAGATCCACTCCGCCGCCTACTACAACCCGCAGCAATTGCCTGAAGGAGCGGTGCTGGTCGTCGGTGCGGGATCTTCCGGGGTGCAGATCGCCGAAGAGCTGATGCGCGCCGGGCGCCAGGTCTACCTCTCGGTCGGTGCCCACGACCGCCCACCACGCGCCTACCGCAACCGTGACTTCTGCTGGTGGCTGGGCGTGCTGGGTGAATGGGACGCGGAAATCGCCAAGCCAGGCCGCGAACACGTGACCATTGCCGTCAGCGGTGCCCGTGGCGGCCATACCGTGGACTTCCGCGCCCTCGCCCACCAGGGCATGACCCTGGTCGGCCTGACCCAGTCGTTCGAAGATGGCGTGGTGCGTTTCCAGGACAACCTGGCCGACAACATCAACCGCGGCGACGAGAACTACCTGGCCCTGCTCGATGCCGCCGATGCCTACATCGAGCGCAACGGCCTGGACCTGCCAGAAGAGCCCGAAGCGCGCCAACGCCTGGCCGACCCGGACTGCGTCAGCAACCCGCTGCTGGAACTGGACCTGGCCAAGGCTGGTGTCACCAGCATCATCTGGGCCACCGGCTACGGCGTGGACTTCAGTTGGCTGCAGGTCGACACCTTCGACGCCAACGGCAAACCCCAGCACCAGCGCGGCGTGGCCCGCGAGCCGGGGGTGTATTTCCTCGGCTTGCCCTGGCTGTCCCGCCGCGGCTCGTCGTTCATCTGGGGCGTATGGCACGACGCCAAGCATGTCGCCGGCCATATCGCCACCCAGCGCACCTACCTGGCCTACCGCGACCGCGACCAGCGCGCAGCGGATGAGCAGCCACACACCTCGATCAGCAACGTCAGCACCCTCGGAGCCCACTGATGCCTACCCATACCCGCATCCGCATGTTCAACACCAAGGCCACCTACCCCAACCAGACCCTGGACAATGACCTCTGCCAGGCCGTGCGTGCCGGCAACACCATCTATGTACGCGGCCAGGTCGGCACCGATTTCGAAGGCCGCCTGGTCGGTCTGGGCGACCCGCAGGCGCAGGCCGAGCAGGCGATGAAAAACGTCAAGCAACTGCTTGAAGAGGCCGGCTCCGACCTGTCGCATATCGTCAAGACCACTACCTACATCACCGACCCACGCTTCCGCGAGCCGGTGTACCGCGAAGTCGGCAAGTGGCTCAAGGGCGTGTTCCCGATCTCCACCGGGCTGGTGGTCGCGGGTCTGGCGCAGGCTGAGTGGTTGATGGAAATCGATGTGATCGCTGTGGTGCCAGATGAGCAGTAAGCACTGATTGCCACCGCGGTGTTCTGTTCGCGGCGGTTCGGGTAGCCGAACCGCCGCGAATCGTTTACAGCTTCGCCAGCTCTTCGCGGCAGAACTCGACAAACAACTGCGCAGGCTTGGTCAATTGCACACGCTTGAGGTGCGCCGCCGCCAGCCCCGACAGCGCCACCGGTTCGGCGATATCCAGCGTCACCAGGCGCTTGCCGTCGTAGGTGAAGGGTGAATGCGGCCGGGTCACCAGCAGCGAAAAACCGAACCCCTGCCCTACCATCCCGCGCACCATCTCGATCGATGGCGAACTGAAGACGATGTTCGGCGTCAGCCCCATCTCGTTGAACAGGCTGACGAAGTAGGTGCGGCTCGGCGCAACGTCGAGCAGGATCATCGGCTCCGGGCACAGGTCGCGCAGCGAAACCTGGGCCTGGCTGGCGAAGCGGTGCTTCTCGGGCAGCAGCACATAGGGCTTCTGCGGCGGCATCAGCGGCTCGGCCTCGATGGTGCCGTCCAGGTCGTGGTCGTAGAGAAACGCCAGGTCGAAGGTGCCAGCGGTCAGCCCCTGGATCAGCTCCTGCTGCTCACCGTCACGCAGGCGGATGTCGACGCCGGGGTAGCGCTCGCGAAACCCTGCGATCAACCGTGGCAGATAAAGCGGCGCGACGGTCTCGAAGCAGCCGATGTCGATCTGCCCGGCCACCGTATCGTTGTCGGCCAGGGCGTTCTGCTCGAACTCATGGGACATCTGCAGCAGCGCCTTGGTCTTGGCGTAGAAGCGCTTGCCGCTGGGGGTCAGCGACACGCCCTGGGCGTGGTGACGAATGAACAACTGCACACCGAAGCTCTCTTCCAGGCTCTTGATCGCGGTGGAGATCGACGGCTGGGCGATGTACAGCTGGCGCGAAGCCTCGGCAACACTGCCAGCCTCCACGGTGGTGACGAAGTACTTGAGTTGTCGCAAGGTGTAGGAAGCCATGGGCACCTCTGGGGCGCCGTGGGCGGCGCGCGGAATTTTCCTCTCACCTTACCTTAGTGGCTGGCGCGCGTGCGGCCAGTGCAGCCTAGGATTTGCCTGGGGGCTGAGCATATTTTTGCTCGCTTGTTGCCCGCCCCCAGGGCAACGGCCCCTCAGAACCCGACCGTCGCCGACAGCAGCCAGGTTCGCGGGGTCGACAGGGTCAGGCCGGTGGCGGTGCCGTCGGGGACGTTGGCCGAGGCCCAGTAGGTCTTGTCCAGCACGTTCTCGACGCTGGCGCGCAGGGTGACGTCCTTGTCACCGAGCTTGAGTGCGTAGCGTGCACCCAGGTCATAACGCTGCCAGGCGTCGACCTTCTGCCGGTTGGCAGCATCCAGGTACTGGTTGCCGGTATGGATGACACGCGCGCTCAGGGTCAGCCCGTCGATGGCCGGCAGGTCCCACTCAACGCCAAGGTTGGCATTGACCACCGGCGCGCCGATGGCCCGGTTGCCATCGTTGCGGCCATTGGCCGTGCGGGTCTGCTCGGCATCGAGGAACATCGCCCCACCCAACACCCGCACCCCGTCCATTGGTTCGCCGAACAGGCTGATTTCCAGGCCTTGGTTGCGCTGCTCGCCGTCGGCGCTGAGGTTGTTCTGGGCATCGGTGAAGTACGACGGTTTCTCGATGCGGAACAAGCTGACCGTGGTGCTGAAACGCCCCATGTCGTACTTGGCGCCGACCTCCAGTTGCTTGCTGCGGTATGGCGCGAAGACCTTGCCGGCGTTGTTCGCCGTTTCCGGTGCCACCTGCCCCTGGGTCAGGCCCTCCATGTAGTTGAAGTACAGCGACAGCTGCTCGGTGGTGCGCCACACCAGGCCCATGGCCGGCGAGGTGGCGCGCTCGTTGTAGCGCTGGTCGGGCTCGCCGGGCTCGGAGCTGTCGACCTCGACACGCTGAAGGCGCGCGCCGAGGGTGAGCAGCACGGTGTCGTCAGCGAAACTCAGGGTATCGGCCAGGGCCAGGCTCGACAGCACGGTGTTGGTGTGGGTCGGGTTGTCGTCGGCCAACGGCGCGCCCGGTGCGGGCAAGGTCACCGGGTCGAACAGGTTGCTGACGCCGTTGGCATAGCGCGCACCGCTGTTGTCGAAGGTCAGGTCGAAGCGATTGAGGCTGATGTTGAGGGTATGGCCGACCGCACCGGTGTTGAACCAGCCGCGCACGCCGACGGTGCCGGTAACCACGTCCTCCTCGCGCTGGAAGGCGCGCGGGCTGACGGTGAAGCGACCGGCTTCGTTGACCACCTGCACGGCATGGCGCATGAAGTCGTAGTCGCCCTTGCGCGCTCCCAGGGCGCCCAGCAGCATCCAGTTGTCGCTCAGGTCATACTCGCCGCGCACGGCGCCGAAGGTATCCTTGGCCCGCGAGTAGCTCCAGGGTTGGGCGAAATTGTGGTGAACATCCTTGGCATCCGGCACCTTGAGCCCTGCGGCAAGGCCCACACGCTCCATTGGCGCATCCACGTCACGCGCCTGATGGCCGATATCCAGCGACAGGCGAGTGCGCTCGCCTTTCATATCCAGGCCCAGCACGGTCGCCTCGCGGTCCATATGCTGGTGATCCCATTCGGTATCGCCGGCCTGGCGCACCGCATTCAGGCGCACGCCAAAGCGTTGGTCGTCACCGAAGCGTCGACCGATGTCCAGATGACCGCCCCCTTGTCCCGCCGAGGCGTACAGCGCGGTGAACTCGGTCAGCGGCGTCTCGCCAGCGCGCTTGGGCTCGATGTTCACCCCGCCGCCAATGCTGCCGTTGGGCGCCAGTCCGCCAAGCAGCGCCCCCGGCCCCTTGAGGATATCGACCCGCTCGACCATCTCCATGTCGATCGAATAGGTCGGCAGCACGCCATACAACCCACCGTAGGCGACATCGCTGTTGTACAGGCTGAAGCCGCGCACGGAGAACTGTTCGAAGCGCCCGCCTGCCGGGTTGGTGCTGCGCACCGAGGGATCGTTGGCGACGACATCGGCAAGGGTACGGGCCTGCTGGTTCTGCAATATCTCGCGGGTGTAGGAGGTCATGCTCAGGGGCGTCTCCATGTAGTCACGCTCGCCCAACATGCCGAGGCTGCCCCGTCGTGACACCTGGCCGCCGGCATAGGCATCTGCTGCCGGCGCGGCGCCCTGGCCATGGACATTGATGTCGGGCAGCACATGCGCGCCCTCGACCGGCGCGGCCTGGCGCACCAGGGTGAAGCTACCGGGCCCTGCCGAGACCAGTATCAGGCCCGAGCCCTGCAGCAAGGCGGCGAAGCCCTCCTCGACCCCATATTCGCCTGCAAGCCCCAGGCTGCTGCGCCCGGCGACCAGCGCCGGGTCCACCGACAAGCTGACCCCAGCCTGGCCAGCAAAGCGTGTCAGCACCGCACCCAGGCTGCCGCCCGGTACCTGGTAGCTGCGCCGCGCTTCATCGGCCCAGCCCGACGCGGGCAGCCCCAGCGCAAGCAGCAGGCCAGCGCGCATCAGGTGCAGGGATAACGGGCGAAGCAAAGGGGTGCGGGACATCCGGAACGCTCTCAGATCAGGGGTGGATACCCTTGATGACAAGCGGGCGCCAGAAAAGGGACAGCGGTCAGGCAATTTTCTTGCGCGGGGTCAGCGACACCCAGTAGCGGGTGCGATAGTGCACCTGAAGCGGCAGGCTCGCCGCCAGCAGGGCCAGAATGCGGTCGGTGTCGTCGAGCTGGAAAGTACCGGTCACCGCCAATTGCTCCAGCGCCGGATCCCAGCGCAACACCCCGGGGCGGTAGCGATCCAGTTCACGCAGCAGATCGCCCAGGGGCTGGTCGTCGACGATCAACAAGCCCTGCTGCCAACCGGGCAGTTGGGCGTCGAACGGCTGGCTGGCGGTCACCCCGGAGGCGCTCAGCGTCGCCCGCTGACCAGCCTCCAGGCGAACCGCTGGCCCGGCCAGCGGTTGCAGGCTGACCTGGCCACGTGTAACCGACACCACACAGTCCTGCGCACGCTCACGTACGCACACCCCAGCCCCCTGCACGCGCACCAGGCCGTCGCGGGTCTGCACCTGCAGCGGGCCAACGGCGTCGAGGGCAATCTCGCCCTGCACCAACTGCAACCAGTGGCGGCCTTCGACGAAGTCCAGATTGACCGCCGTGGCGGTGTTGAGCTGCAACCGGCTGCCATCCGGCAAGGTCAAGCCGCGGCGCTCGCCTGTGGCGGTACGCAGATCGGCACGCCAGCCGTCCAGCGGTAACTGCCGATAGCCCAGCCAGGCCAGCGGCAGCAGCGCGCCAAAACCCAGCATCTGCTCCAGCACGCGGCGGCGATCTGGATCGGGGCGGTCCAGGCAAGCCACCGCCAATGGCGCCGGTACCTGGGCGAAGCGCTGGCGCAGCCCCTCGGCCTTCTGCCACAAGGCTTCATGGGCGGCACTGCGGGCTCGCCAGCGTTGCAGCGCAGCAGCCTGCTCCGTGTCGAGCTGGCCGGCATCCTGCAAGGCCAGCCACTGCGCTGCCTCACGGGCCAACTGGCGTGCGCCGACCTCCGCCGGGGCGCTCACAGGTCCACCAGCAGGCAGTGTTCGTATGCCTTGGCCATATAGCGTTTCACCGTACGCTCGGACACCTCCAGTCGCGCGGCGATGCTGGCGTAGTCCAGCCCTTCGAGCTGCGACCAGAGAAAGGCCCGGCGTACCACGGCAGGCAGGCCATCGAGCAGGTCATCCAGGGCCTGCAAGGTTTCCAGCAGCAACCAGCGCTGCTCCGGTGACGGTGCAAGCGCCTCGGGCAGGTTGGCGAGGGCGTCCAGGTAGGCCTGCTCGAGGCTGCGCCGCTTGTAGTGATTGACCAGCAACCGACGCCCGACCGTCAGCAGGTAGGCCCGTGGCTCGCGCAGGCTCGGCACGGCCTTGGCCTGCTGCGCCGCGAGCACCCGCAGGAAGGTGTCGTGGGTCAGGTCCGCCGCCGTCCAGGCATCGCCCAGGCGCCGGTGCAACCAGCCTTGCAGCCAGCTGCGATGGTCGCGATAGAGGGTGTTGAAGCTGGGTTCGGGTGCCGCGGCGGGGTCGGACATTCGGAGGCACACTGGGGAAGGATGAGATACGAATGCGAGTGATTCTAATTATTTCTCATTCGCTCGCCAAGGTGCTCTGCTCTGATCCGCCTGCGAAGCGGCGGCAAGAGCCACCGGCGAAATCCGATTAAACCCTCACCTACCTCTCCCTTCTAAACAGTTTGTGCCCCACGGCACACCCTGCAATCAACACCACCTCGGAGGGGGACCCGATGGACGAACGATTTCTGCAGTTGCTGACCACCACCACGGTATTCGGCATCTCCATCCTCAACCTGCTGCTGGCCCTGACGGTGACCGTGATCACCTTCCTCGTGACGCGCTGGGCGCTGAGTTTCCTCAAGCGCCGCGCCCGCCAGTGGTCCAGCCATGACGGGCAGCTCAGCAAGGTCATCACCCAGGTACTCGAAGGCACCAGCAACTTCCTGCTGATGCTCGCCTCGCTGCTGGTCGGCCTTGGCGTGCTGGACCTGCCGGAACGCTGGCTGGACCGGGTCGGCAGCCTGTGGTTCGTGGTCGCAGCCTTGCAGATCGGCCTGTGGGCCAACCGCGCCATCGCCATTGGCCTGACCCGCTACTTCGCCCGCCACGACACCGGCAATGCCTATCGTGGCAGCGCGCTGGCGACCCTGTCGGGCTGGGGCGCGCGGGTGCTGCTGTGGTCGGTGGTGCTGCTGGCGATGCTGTCGAACCTGGGCGTGAACATCACCGCCTTCGTCGCCAGTCTTGGCGTCGGCGGCATCGCCGTGGCCCTGGCGGTGCAGAACGTGCTGGGCGACCTGTTCGCCTCGCTGTCGATTGCCGTCGACAAACCGTTCGAGGTCGGCGACTTCATCGTCATCGGCTCGCTCGCCGGCACCGTGGAGAACATCGGCCTGAAGACCACGCGCATCCGCAGCCTCGGCGGCGAGCAGATCGTCATGGCCAACGCCGGCATGATCAGCAGCACCATCCAGAACTACAAGCGCCTGCAGGAGCGACGCATCGTCTTCGAGTTCGGCCTGTCGTACGACACGCCCACAGAGGCGGTGAAAAAGGCCCCGGCGATCGTCGAGGAGTCGATCAAGGCCCAGGGCCAGGTGCGCTTCGACCGCGCCCATCTGCGTGGCTTCGGCAAGGAGGCCCTGGAGTTCGAGGCCGTCTACATCGTCCTCGACCCCGGCTACAACCTGTACATGGATATCCAGCAGGCGATCAACTTCCAGTTGCTCGAGCGCTTCGCCAAGGTCGGCGCCAAGTTTGCCGTCGGCGCGCGCTCGATCAAGGTGACGGGCTTGCCGGAGGCCTCGAACCAGTTCACGCAGGTCAGGGGCCGAGACTCGCTGGGGAACTGAACGCCGCCCCCGGCGCTACAGCCTCACCCCGCACATCCCGGCGATGATTGCCAGCGCAATGGCCGCGCAGGCGAGCAAGCCACTGCGCCAGATCAGACGCACGGTCCGCTCCCGCACACCGTGCGCCTGCATCACCACGCGCAGCCCCAGCAGCAGGTGCACCAGGACCAGGAACACACCCAGGGTGTAGTGCGGCACCAGGCGGATGTTCCAGGGATCGAACAACAGGCCGGTGGGCGCGCCGGTGGCGAAATTCCAGTCGGTGGGAATGCCCAGGTAGGTGCGAGCGTAGATGAACACCGAGTTCATGTGCCCAAGCACGAACAACGACAGGAACACCCCGGACGCCACCTGCAAGGTGCGCAGCCGATCCTGTACCCGCGCGCTCCAGCGCCAGGCCAGGTGCAGGCCGCTGACCACCTGGAAGACGAAGGCCAGCACCAGCAGCGGTTCGATGAAGCCTGCCCGGTAGACGGTACGGCCGAGGTCCATGACCTGAGCGTGCAACTCAGGCCCGACCAGCCCGGTCAGGTGATTGGCCAGGTGGAACAGCACGTACAGGCACAGGATCGCCCCACTCACACCGTGGGCCACGCGCCAACGACCCAGGCCCCCGGTGACGGACGCCGCCGCCTGCTGCCGCCCGCTCAGCAGCGCAAGCGCAGCCAATCCCAGCCACAGCACGCACCACACCAGCGGATCGGGCAGCGTGCTGCCCAGCAGCGCCTGCACCACGCCGAGAAACACATACAGGGTCGGCGCAGCCACGCAGGCATAGGCGAATCGGCGCACGCCCACCGACACATCGGCACGCCCGGCCACCAGCAACCCCGGAATCGGCACGGCAAAGGCCAGCGCAAGCGCAATCACCGCGCCGATGCCATCCAGGCCGCTCGGCTCGCTGACATAGGCGTGGAACAGCATCAACAGAAACGGATACACCAGCACCGCCACCAGCGGTACGGCCAGCGGACTGCGGCTGCCCAAGCGCTCGAGCGCCAGCGGTGTGGGTTGTTCGACAAGGGTCATGGACGCGCCCTCTCCTCAGCCAGGCTGCGCAGCAGCCGATCATGCTCAACGCGCAGTTGCGCAGGCTCGAGTACCGCGGTGCCCTGCAAAGCCAAGTAATGCACCGAGCGCAGGCCGATGCAGGCAAAGGCGGCGCTCAGGTAGGGGGTGAGAAAGTCCGGCTGGCCGGGACGCTCGCCACTGAAAAAACCACCGGCTGCGATCGCCACATGCACCGGACGATCGGCGAGCAGGCCGGTCTTGCGCCCCTCGGCTGTACGACCGATGGTGCGTCCGACGCGCATTACCTGGTCGAGCCAGGCCTTGAACACCGATGGCACGGTGAAATTGTGCATCGGCGTGCCGATCACCAGCACGTCGGCGTGCTCGATTTCCGCGATCAGTTGTTCGGACAGCGTCATGGCCGAGCCGGCCAGTGCCTCCTGCAGCGCCTGGGGTGACTGCAGGCCGTCGGTGTAGGCTGCCGACGCATGGGCGATGGGCGTCAGGCCCAGATCACGGCGAGTCACCCGCACCTGGGACATGTCTTCCGACAAATGGGCGACAAGCGCTGCCGAAAGCGCCCGGCTGTAGGAGCCGGCCCTGGTGCTGCAATCGATATGCAGAATATTCATGCGAGGGTTCCGAACAGGGGCTTGCGGATGCAGGCCAGTGGACACGGGCTCATCGGTAGTCTCCGGGAGAGGGAAAAGCGAAACGCCGGGCTACAGGGCCTGGCTGAAGTGCAAGGCCTTGGCCAGCAGGCCCTGGCGGAAATAGAAACGCTGACCCAGGGCGTTGCCCAGCGCGGTATCGAGCACCAGGTGCGCGCAGCCCTGTGCCCGGGCCTCCTCGCGCAAGGCATCGATCAGGGCCGCGCCCAGGCCGTGGCTGCGGGCCTCGGCGCTGGCGACCAGGTCATCGACATACAGGAAGCGTCCGTAGAGCAGGTTCTCCTGCAACCGGTAACCGGCCAGCGCCTTGGCCTCCTCGCCCTGCCAGGCCGCCAGCAGGCGATAGTTCTGGCCGGCCTGGCGGCGCACCTGGTCGATGAACGCGGCGGCATCGGCAAGATGAGGTCGCAGTTCGCCCATCACCGCAAAGCAGGCTTGCAACTGCGCGTCGGTTTCGGCGTGGGCCAGGCGAAAGGTATTCATGGCATGTGTCTCTTGAGGTCTGGCCGCCACTCTAGGAAGATCATGACCTACCTCACAGGTGCAAGAATCGCTCAATTGAATGGGACATGCCCCATGGACCTGCAACAGCTCAAACCCAGCCGCGAACACACCGCGCCCATCTACCTGCAGCTCTACCAGCGCTATCGCGAAGCGATTGCCAAAGGCAAGCTGCGAGCGGGTGACCGGGTGCCCTCGGTGCGCAGCCTGGCCAGTGAGCTGAATCTGGCCCGGGGCACGGTGGAGATGGCTTACCAGATGCTGGTCGGCGAAGGCTATTTCATCACCCGCGGAGCGGCGGGCACGGTGGTTGCGCCAGGGCTATGCAAACTGTCCGGCGGCGCCCAGGTCAACCTCGAGCAGGCTGCACCCTCGCAGCAGCAGAAACAGGACCCACGCACCGAGCTGCCGCCCTTTCGCCTCGGGTTGCCAGCCTTGGATGCGTTCCCACGCAAGACCTGGGCACGTCTGGCAGCGCGTCACCTGCGCGGCCTCGACAATCCGGCCATGACTACGCCTCCGCCCGCCGGCCATACGCAATTGCGGCGCGCCATCGCCACCTACCTGGGCATCTCCCGCGGCATCAACTGCAGCCATGAGCAGGTGTTCGTCACCAATGGCTACCGTGGTGCGCTCGACCTGGTATGCCGAACCCTGCTGCGCCCCGGCGACCTGGGCTGGTACGAAGACCCGGGCTACCTGCACGCGCGCCAGTGTCTGGAGCACCTCGGCATGCGCCTGCAACCGGTGGCGGTGGACCGCGACGGCCTGGACGTCGCGCAAGGTCGGCGCCTGGCGGCGGATGCGCGGTTCGCAGTGGTCACACCGACCCACCAGAGCCCGATGGGCGTGGCACTGAGCCTGCAACGGCGGCTGGAGCTGCTGGACTGGGCCATGGCCGGCGATGCCTGGATCGTGGAGGACGACTACGACAGCGAATTCCGCTATCACGGCCGCCCCCTGCCTGCGCTCAAGAGCCTGGATCGCGAAGGGCGCGTGCTCTACACCGGCACCTTCAGCAAAGTGCTGTATCCCGGCCTGCGCCTAGCCTATCTGGTGGTGCCGGTATCCCAGGTCGAGCGCTTCAACGACAGTGCCTGTCACCTGCCAGGCCCTGGAGCCGTCGCGCCGCAGGCGACCGTGGCGCAGTTCATGGAGCAAGGCCACTTCGCCCGTCACCTGAACAAAATGCGCAAGCTGTACGCCACCCGCCGCGGCTACCTGGTCGATGCCTTGCAGGAACGCCTGGGCACACGCCTGAGCGTGCAACAGCAGGCCGGAGGCATCCATGTGCTGGCGCATATCCTGGATGCAACCGACGAGCGCCTGCTCGCCTCTCGCGCTCGAGCCGAGGGCATGGCGCTGCTTGCGCTGGGCGAATGGCGGGCACAGCCCTCGCCAGAGCAAGGGCTGCTGATGGGCTTTGCTAACTTCATCTGCGCCGAAGACGCGATGGCAGCGGTAAGCCAGCTGGAAGCGGTGTGGAAGGCGCTGGACGACACCGCAACGGCTAAAACACGCGGAAACAAATGAACATCTTTTGTTTCAATTTCAAAACACAAACAAATTATTACAATTACTTTGTTAATTTAAATGGAATTAACAAGCTCTTGCTCAGGTGATTATCCCGCTGGGGAATCGGACCAGAATCCGGCCGTCAACCCACCCCAGAGGAACCACACGATGAGCAACCTTCCCGTTTCCCGCAGCCACTACCTGACCGTCACCCTGGTCGCAGCGGTCACCGCCGCCGCCGCCTCCGCCACAGCCCTGGCCATGCAAGTGCCGGTCTGGGCCATGTTCATCGGCTGGATCGCTTTCTTCACCCGCGGCCTGACCACCCGCTCGACATTGGAGAACCTGGGCTGCGTCTGGCTCGGCCTGGTCTTCGGCGCGTTGGCGGCAGCAGGCGTGGGCCTACTCGCGCCGAGCGTCGGCGCATTGCTGGCGATCCCGATGGTGGTGTTCCTGGTGGCAGTCATCGTGGTCAGCCTGCGCGGCCTGCCGGTGATGAACAACCTGCTGTGCTACTTCCTGGGCCTGGTGGCCTGGTTCGCCGCGCACCTTGAGCCTTCGCTGGAGAGCCTGGCGCACATGGCCGGCGCCAGTACCCTCGGTTCGCTGGCAGGCTGGATCTCGCACTACAGCCCACGCAAGATCTTCGTGGCCTGATCTGACCCCGCAGTGGGTTCGTGCTGGCAGGCCTCACCATGCATAGGTCAGGCGCGCATAGTAGAAGGCCCCGCTGTAGCCATACGGCGAGAACGTCGAGTACTTGAGGTTGCCACCCGAGCTGTTGGCGAAATCCAGCTTCTCGGGTACCTGGTTGGTCACGTTGTCGCTGCCCACGGTGAACAGCCAGTTGTCATGGCTGTAGTCCAGCGCCAGGTCCAGCACCCACTGCGCGGCGAAGGTCTGGTCCGGGAAGCTGGTGTCATTCTGGTAGCTGGTATAGCTGCCATAGCGCACCAGGTTGCTGCGCAATGTCCAGTTGCCAAGGTTGAAGTCGTTGCCCAGGGTCAACTTGTGTTCGGGCGTGGTATCGCCCAGCAGGCCAAGGCGCTCGCGACGCTCCAGCAAGGAGGTGGTCGGCAGCCCCAGTTGGGCGAGGATGGCCGGGTCTTCCTTGGTGTCGGTGACCTTGGTGTGGTTGTAGTTGTAGCCCGCCGTGGTGTTCCAGCGCACACCGTTGTCGAACTGGTAGCGATAGCTGGCCACCAGGTCCACGCCGGTGGTGCGGGTATCCGCGCCATTGGTGAAGTAGCGGGCGCTGGTGTAGTTGATATCGCCCACACCACCGGCCCGTAGGTAGTCGATGGCCGTCTGGTTCAGGCGCAGGTTCGACGACAAGGTGATGCGGTCGCGGATATCGATCCGGTAGACGTCGGCGGTGATCTGCAGGTCGTCGGCCGGGCGCAGGACCAGGCCGAGGCTGTAGTTACGCGACTTTTCCGCCTTCAGTTCGTCTGCCCCGAGCAGGCGCGAAACCGGCGCATCCACCGGGAAGATCCCTGCCTCCTGAATCACCCCGTCGACCAGTTGCGAGGATGTCGACGCGAAGTGCTGCTGGGCCAGTGACGGTGCGCGAAAGCCCGTGGACAGGCTACCGCGCACCGCCACCGCCGGGGTGAAGTCGTAGCGCGCCGAGAGCGAGCCACTGACGTTCGAGCCGAAGTCACTGTAGTCCTCGTGACGGGCGGCGGCGGAGACACCGAGCTTGTCGCTGAACTTGGTTTCCAGGTCCAGGTACTGGGCGAAGTTCTGCCGGGTCCAGTGCCCGGCATCGGCATCGCGGAAACCGGCGTAGCCCTGGCTGCCGCTCTTGTAGTAGGAGGCCGGCTCCCCGGCGTTGACCTCGTAGCCCTGGTGCAGGTACTCGGCCCCCACCGCCACCGACACCGGATAAGGCAGCCAGCCCAGTTCGACATCGCGGGCCAGGTCCAGGGTCACTTGTTTCTGCTCGCTGGTCAGGCGGCCATTGTCGAAACTCAGCGGGGTGCTGCCGGTGTCGTTGAACAGCGCGCGGTTGAGCGTGCGGGTATTGATGCCGTAGTCGTTGCGACCGTAGCTGGCCGAGAGATCGTAGCGCCAGTCCTGGCCCAGGTCGCCGCGCAGGCCGGTGGTCAGCGAGGAATCCTCCAGCGTGCCGTTGATCAAGGGCAGGAAGCCATTCGGGTAGAGGCTCTGCACGTTGCCGGAGTTGTTGCTGGCGCGGTAGAAGGCCGCCGTCTGGCCGTGGGTCTTGCGGTAGCCGCCAAAGGCATAGAGCTGGGCCTGCTCGTTGAGGTCGAGCTGGCCATTGAGGAAGAACTTGAGGTTGTCGTTGGCCGGCTCGCCCTGGCGGAACACCTGCTGGCCGTAGGTCGTGGAGCCGAGGCTGCCGGGGCGCAGGTCATCACCGGCGCGGTTGGTGTAGTCGTTGTCGCTGCCCTCGGCGGACAGGTTCAGCCAGCCCTTGTCGCCCAGCGCAAGACCGGTGTTGGCCGACGCCTGGCGCTGGATACCATCGCCCTTGTTGTATTGACCGAAGCGGGTACTGACCGAACCTCCGCTGGCATCGTGCTTGAGGATCACGTTGATCACCCCGGCGATGGCGTCGGACCCGTAGCGCGCCGACGCACCGTCGCGCAGCACTTCGATATGGTCGATCGCCGAGATCGGGATGGCGTTGAGGTCCACCGGCGCCGAACCGCGCCCAGCGGCGCCGCCGAGGTTGACGAACGCCCCGCTGTGCCGGCGCTTGCCGTTGACCAGCACCAGCACCTGGTCGGGCGACAGACCGCGCAATTGCGCCGGCCGCGCCAGCTCGGCACCGTCGACCAGGCTCGGCCGCGGGAAGCTGATCGAGGGAATCAACCGCGCCAGCACTGCGCCCAGTTCCTCGGAGCCGGTGGCGCCCAGGCTTTCGGCGGAAATGATGTCGATCGGCGACAGCGACGCGTTGGCCGTGCGCTCCTGGGCACGGGTGCCCGTGACGATCACCTGCTCCAGGCGGACGTCCTGGCTGGCACCCTGAGCGCGGGCTTTACCTGCCGCAGCGGAGGCGGCAGGTGCAGCGGAAATCACCACGCCGTCCTCGCCCTGGCGATATTCCAGGCCACTGCCCTGGAGCACCTGTTCCAGCGCCTGGTCACTGCTGTAGCGCCCTTGCAGTGAGGGTGCGCGCTGGCCGGCGACATGCTGCGGGTCGAAGGCAATCGGTACGCCGCTCTGGCGTGAGATCTGCACCAGGGTCTGGCCCAGGTCGCCAGCCGGCAGGGCGTAGTCGACCAGGGGCTCGGCAGCCAGTGCGTGGCTGCCAGGCGCCAGCAGGCTACTGCCCAAGGCGACGGCGAGGGCAAGGCAGGAGTGGCGGAACGTGGCGTGAATCGGGTTGGGCATGGCGGGCCTTTTCTGCAGTGGGGTTTGCGCTAATGAGCAACCAGCGGGCGAAACCTGCAGAAAAGGCTTGGATCGATTGGTGCTTAGCTTATGCATCACGCGAGGTCGATACTCACCCACAGCGCGCCCACGCTCGCCAGCCGAATCGGCAAGGCGGCGGCGATCAGGCGCAGTGCCCGCGCGCTGTCATCCAGTGGAAACAACCCGCTGATCCTCAACTTCGCCGCCTCGGGTGTAATCCTGAGCACGCCGTGCCGGTAGGCACGCAAGGCCTCGACCACCTCACCCAGCGTACTCTCGCGCGCCTCGTACAGCCCGCTGAGCCAGGCGCTCGCCGCAGGGTCCGCACGCCCCAGCCAGAGCGCCTGCCCGGCGATCAGCCGTGCCTGTTGCCCCGCCCTCACCCGCAGCGCATCGCCCTGGCGCGTGCGCACCACGCTCTGGCGCGCAAGCACGGTGAGCCTGACCTCGCCGTCGAAACGCTGCGCAAGCAGCAGCGTGCCGCCCTGCTCCACCTCGATGTCGGCACGCGCAGTCTCCAGGGTGAGGGACGGGCCGCTGCACTCGAGTTGCAAGGCGCCCTGGTGCACGTAGAGCGTGCTTGGGGGGCGCGGGCTCACCCGCGTCTGCGCATCGAGGGTAAGGCGGCTGCCGCCGTCGAGTACGAAGCTGCGGCGCTCTGCGGTCAAAGTCAGCAGATCACCCGGCGCCCAGATGCGCTCGCCAACGGTCTTGGCTGCCAGTGCCGCCACACCGAGGCCCCCCAGCGCACCCAGGCTGTTCCTGAGAAACCGGCGGCGCCCGGAGGGAAGCTGCAATGCCGCGATCACCTGCTCTTCGGGCAGGCGCTGCAAGCCTGGCCGCTTGGCCTCGCCCAGCCCCTGGCTCATGCGGCGAAATACCTGGGCATGCATGGCATCGCCGTCGTGCCAACGCTGGAAGGCGGCGGCATCCTCCTCGCTCAGGTGCCCCGAATGCAGCAGCGCCATCCACTGCGCCGCCTCGTCGATCACCTGGGCCATGGGCTGCTCGCTCATGTGTCCAGCGCCTGGTAGCACAGGCGAAACGCTTCGCTCATGTACTGCTGTACGCGGCTGACGGAAATACCCAGCCGATGGGCGATATCGCTGTAGGTCATGCCACCGAGCTGACTGTGGATGAACGCCGCCTTGCCCTGGCCGGGCAAGCCGTCGAGCACACGGTCCAGGTGCAGCAGGCTGTCGATCACCAGGTGCGCCTCTTCCGGAGAAGGCTGCACCTGCGCTGGCAGGTCGCGAACCCAGCGCACATAGGCACGTTCGAGGTCGCGGCGGCGCCAGCTCTCTTGCAGCAGGCGCTGGGCAATGGTCGTGAGCATCGCCCGCGGCTCGCGAATGGCCGCCGGATCCGGCAGGCCGAGGATGCGCACGAAGGCTTCCGAGGCGATGTCTTCGGCGCTGTGCGGGCACGCCATGCGGCTGCGCAGGCGAGCGCAGAGCCAGGTGTAGTTCTGCACGAACAACTGCCCGAGCAGCTGTTGGGTCGATGACGGCCGCAAATCCATGTCCAACCTGCCAAGCTAAAGGCTGGCACTGTGCCTCAAAGTGGAAATCCGAAAAAGGAATATAAAATTAGATAAATATTCCTTTATGGAATAACCAGCTTGTCGTCACGCTTCACCTCCCTCAACAGACGCTCAAACGCCTCCAGCACCTGTGCCGGACGCTCCAGCATCAACTGATGGCCGCACTGGGCCAGCACCTGGAACTGTGCGCGCGGCAACTGTCGCGCCAGGGCTTCTCCGCCACTGGCGGGCGTCAGCCCATCACTGTCGCCAGACACCACCTGTACCGGCAGGTCGAGCCCGGCAAGCGCCTCGGGCTCAGGCCAGCTCGCGCTGTTCATCAGCGCCTTGAACACATCCAGGCGGTTGCGCTGGGCCAGGCCCTCCTCGTACTCGATCAGCGCCGGGTCGGCCAGCGGATGCCAGGCCCGCGCACGAAAGTCCTTGGCCAGGATCGGCCGCAACAGCTTCAACAACCAGGTCGGCAGGCCCAGCAAGCCACCGCGCCCCGCAGGCCGCTGCAACAGGCTGCCCAGCAACAACGCGCCGTCGATACGCACGTGCGGCAGCTGACGCGGCAGCTCGAGCAACGTGCTCATGGCCAGGCCGCTGCCATAGGAGTGCCCCACCAACAGGTTGCGCCGCCCGGCATGGCGCTGCAGCAATGCCACCTGGTCGGCCACCAGCGCCTCCCAGGCATAGGCGCTGGTGTCATGCGGCTTGTCGCTGTCGCCGTGGCCGAGCAGGTCCCAGGCCACCAGGGTGTAACCCTGCTCGCGCAGGCTTGGCCACAGCTCGCGCCACTGATCCTTGTTGCCACCACTGCCATGCCCGAGAAAGACCACGGTGTCGGGTTCGTGGCTGCCGGGCTGCACAGCCACGCTCAGCCGTCGTCCGGGGCGCACTTCGATGAGTTGGCCGCGCACCCGCGGCAAGTCGGCGAATCGGTTCGGGTCAGCCATGGGCACCTAGGGCCTCCTTACAGGCAAATGAATCGGGACGGGCCAAGCCCAGGTGGTCGCGCAAGGTGCTGCCCTGATAGGCACGCCGGAACAGCCCTCGGCGCTGCAGCTCAGGTACCACCTTGTCGACGAAGGCCCCCAGGGCATCGGGCAGATACGCCGGCATCACATTGAAACCATCTGCGGCGCCCTCGGTAAACCATTGCTCCATCTGGTCGGCAATCTGCCGGGCGTCGCCTACCAGCACCAGATGGCCACGTGCTGCGGCCATGCGCAAGTACAGTTGACGGATGCTCAGCCCCTCCTCACGGGCCACGCGGATCAACAGCTCACGGCGGCTGACGCCGGACTCGGTGCCCGGCAGATCCGGCAACGGCCCGTCGAGAGGATACGCCGAAAGATCGACACCCCCGGCAATATCGGCCAGCAACGACAAGCCGACTTCAGGCTGCACCAGTGCCTGCAACTGCTCGAACAACGCTTGGGCCTCGGCGCGCGAGTCGGCCACGATCGGCAGCACCCCCGGCATGATTTTCATCTGCTCGGCACGGCGCCCGAAGCGCGGTAGCAGCGCCTTGAGTTCGCGATAGAAACGCTGGGCACCGGCCAGTTCCGGCTGTGCGGTGAATACCACTTCGGCATGGGCTGCCGCCAGCTCGCACCCCGCCCGTGAAGCGCCGGCCAGCACTTGCACGGGCGTCACCCCAGCGCTTGCCCAATGACGCTGCAACTGTTCGAGAAAACGCCGGGCCAGCTCATAGCGCCGGGCGTGTTCGAAGTGCCCGTCACGCCCGAAGTTGAACGCTTCCTGGGCATTGCTCGACGTCACCAGGTTCCAGCCGCTGCGCTGTCCACTCAAGGCCTCGAGCGAGGTGAAGGCCTGCGCCAGGGTCTCGACCTGGTTGTAGGAGGTGGTGACCGTCGCCACCAGGCCGATGCGCTCGGTGACCGCCGCCAGCGCTGCCAGCAAGGTCAGCGGCTCGAAATGCTCGGTGCGTGCCATGCGGCTCAACGCCTCGCGATCGCCCGGCAGCATGGCCAGGGTGTCGGAGAGGAACACGGCATCGAAGCAGCCGCGCTCGGCGGTGCGTGCCAACTGCCTGTAATGGGCAAAGTCCAACCCGCCATCGGCCTGGGCATCAGGGTGACGCCAGCCCGCGACATGGTGCCCGGTGGCCATGAGAAAGGCGTTCAGGCTCATCATCCGCCGGCTCATGGGGTGGCCTCGGCCACTGGCGCCTGCACCGCGAAGTCCTGCAACAGCCTGCGCGTGTAGGGATGCGCCGGCCGTTCGAGCACGTTGCGGGTCGCGCCCTGCTCCACCACCTGGCCAGCCTGCATCACCGCGATGCGGTCGCACAGCCGCGCCGCCACCCGCAGGTCGTGGGTGATGAAGACGATGCTCAGCTTAAGGCGCCGCTGCAGGTCTTCGAGCAGTTCGATGATCTGCACCTGGATCAGCGCATCGAGTGCCGACACACACTCATCGGCAATCAGCACCTTTGGCTCCACCGCCAGCGCCCGGGCAATGCCGATACGCTGGCGCTGACCACCGGAGAATTCATCGGGGTAGCGTGCCAGCGCGGTGGCCGGCAGCCCGACCAGGGCCAACACGTCGCGCGCCTTCTGCGCCGCCTCTGCCTGGCTGCGCCCCTGGGCCAACGGCCCGGTCATCAATTGCGTGCCGATACGCTGGCGTGGATTGAGCGAGGCGAAGGGATCCTGGAAGATCATCTGCACCTGGCCACGCAAAGGCCGTAGCTGCGTCTCGGGCAACCCTGTCACATCACGTCCGTGCCACTGCAGGCTGCCAGCATCGCTGCGCAGCAGGCGCACCAGGCAGCGGCCCAGGGTCGACTTGCCCGAGCCGGACTCGCCGACGATCCCCAGGGTTTCGCCCTCGCCCAATTGCAGGTCGACACCCGCCAACGCCTGGGTCGTGCGTCGGCCCCACCAGCCGATGCGGCGGCTGAAGTGTTTTTCCAGTTGTCGTGCCTGCAACGCCAGCGCCCCTTGCCCCAACGGCGGCCGTGGATGGGCCGGCACGGCACCGGCGGCAGCGATCAGTTGTCGGGTATAACGCTGCTGCGGCGCGCTCAGCACCTGGGTACAGCTGCCTTGTTCCACCACATGGCCCTGCTGCAGCACCAGCACGCGATCGGCGATGGCCTCGACCACGGCAAAGTCGTGGGTGATGAACAGCATGGCCATGCCGTGCTCGCGCTGGATACGGCGCAGCAGGTCGAGGATCTGCCGTTGCGTGGTCACATCCAGCGCCGAGGTCGGCTCATCGGCGATCAGCAGCTTCGGCGCGAACGCCAGGGCCATGGCAATCACCACTCGCTGGCGCTGCCCGCCAGACAACTCGAAGGGGTAGGCATGACGCAAGCGCGCGGGATCGGGCAGCCCCACATAGCCCAGCAGCTCGATAACCCGCGCGCGACGCTGGGCAGCGTTCTTCATGCCGTGGGCCTGGAGTGTCTCGTCGATCTGTCGGCCCACGCCGAGCAGCGGGTTGAGTGCACTCATCGGCTCCTGGAAGACCATGCTGATATCGCGCCCGCGCAGCGCGCGCATGGCCGCATCGTCCAGTTTGGCAAGGTCATCACCGCGCCAGCGCAGCGTGCCCTGCTCCACCTGCACAGGCGTCGGCAGCAGGCGCAGCAGGGCCTTGGCCAGCATCGACTTGCCCGAGCCGGACTCGCCTACCACGCACAGGCACTCGCCTTCGCGCACCTGCAACGACAGGTCGTGAAGCGCATGGCTGCGATCACCGCCTGCTGGCAGTGCGATACGCAGGTGCTCGATATCGAGCAGGATCGGCTGGCTCATGACGACACTCCTGTTCGGCGGGCAGGTTCGAATGCGATACGCAGGCCTTCACCGACGCGGTTGACCGCCAGCACGCTGAGCAGGATCGCCAGCCCCGGCAACAGGCTCATCCACCAGGCCTCGCGCAATACACCACGCGAGGCGTTGATCATGTAGCCCCAGCTCATCGCCTCTGGATCGCCCAGGCCGAGAAACGCCAACGCCGCCTCGGTGAGAATCGCCGTGGCCATGACGAAGCTGAGCGTCACCAGCAGCGGCGCCAGGGCATTGGGCAGGATCTGCCGGAACACGATCGCCAGCGGCGACTGCCCCAGCACCCGCGCAGCCTGGACGAACTCACGCTGGCTCAGGCTGAGGAATTCGCTGCGCACCAGGCGCGCCACACCCGGCCAGGCGACCAGGGCGATGGCCAGCACGATGGTGCCCAGCGACGGCTCCAGTACCGCCACCAGGATCACCGCCAGCACCAACTGCGGAATGATCTGGAAGAACTCGGCCACGCGCATCAACAGCGCATCCAGCCAACCGCCGAAGTAACCCGCGAGAGCACCGACCAGCAAGCCGACAAGCAACGTGGCCAGGCTCGCCAGCGCCCCCACCGCCAGTGACACCCGGGCGCCATACAGCAGCCCCGTGCCCAGGTCGCGCCCCAGCAGGTCGCTGCCTAACCAGTGCCTGGCCTGCGTGAAGGGCGCGAGCATCGGCGTGGTGTTCATTTCCCAGGGAGACCCCTGGCCGATCCAGGGTGCCGCCAAGGCCAGCAGCCCCAACAGCAGCAGGAACACCGCGCCAGCCAGTGCCGCGGGTTGCCCGAGAAAACGTTGCCACACGCTTGAATCCCTCATCGTACTGCCCCTCCCGCTGCGATCCGCGGGTCGAGCAGACGGCAGGCCAGGTCAGTGAGCAGGTTGAAGCCGACCACCAGGATCGAGATCAGCAGAAAGCCGCCCAGCAACACGCCGTAGTCGCGCTGGGACAGGGCGTCGTACATCAGTCGGCCGATGCCCGGCCAGGAATACACCACCTCGATCAGCAAGGCGCCGCTTGCCAGTTGCCCCAGTTGCAGCCCGGCGAAGGTCACCACCGGCAGCAGCGCGTTGCGCAGCACATGGGCGAAGACGATGCGCGCCGGATGCAGGCCCTTGGCGCGCGCCGTATAGACATGCTCCTGGCGCAGTGCTTCAAGGGTGGACGCGCGGGTCAGGTGCACGTAGAGGGCGAGGAACAGAAAGCTCAGCGACAGGCATGGCAGCACCAGGTGACGCAGCCGGTCCGCCAGCCAGGGGACGCCATGCAGGTCGCGGGCAACGGTCTGCATGCCGAACGCCGGCAGCCAGTCGAGGTGGA
This sequence comes from Pseudomonas sp. S44, assembly GCF_016624805.1. Taxonomy (NCBI): domain Bacteria; kingdom Pseudomonadati; phylum Pseudomonadota; class Gammaproteobacteria; order Pseudomonadales; family Pseudomonadaceae; genus Pseudomonas; species Pseudomonas sp. S44. Next base: position 42,083 of record NZ_JACVTY010000024.1, on the reverse strand, counting down.
CCGAGAACAACAGGATCAGCAGCATCGCCAGCCAGAACGGCGGCGTGGCGAACAACAGCAACGCACCATTGGCGATCAGCCCGTCCAGCCAGGGTCGGCGCTGGCGGTTGAACGCTGCCAGCGCGCCCAGGCCGACCCCGAGCACCGACGAGACGAGAAACGCAGCGCCCATCAGGCTCAGGGTGGCGGGCAGGCGCTCGGCGAGCAGGTCCCACACCGGTGCCTGGTTGCGGTAGGAATAACCCAGGTCCAGATGCGCCACCTGGCCCAGGTAACGCCACAACTGCTGTGGCAGTGGCTGGTCCAGGCCCATGTCGCTGCGCAGCTTGGCAACGTACTCGACATCGTCGATCCCGGCCTCGCCGGCCATCAGCAATGCCGGGTCGCCAGGCGCCAGGCGCACCAGCAGAAAGCTCAATACCAGCACCCCAAGGACCATCAGCAGTGCACGCCCCAGGCGCCCACCGAAAGACCTCAAGCCGCTCATGGCGCCGGGGCGTCCAGGTAGACGCTCTCATAGTCTTCGTTGAGGCTGGTGGCCGTCTGCAGCAGGTTCTTCACCTGGCTGTGGAACAGCGTCGGGTAGCGCATCTCGAAGATCGGCGCGACCGGCAGCTCGTCGTTGAGCAAGTGCTCGAGCTGGCTGTACAGGCGGGTGCGCTCCGCGCCCTCGGGCGTATCGGCGACCTGGTTCCACAAGCGGTCGGCCTCGGCATTGCGGTAGCCGCCGACGTTGGCGAAGGGCGACGTCTTGACGATGTAGTCGGAGCGGTACAGGTAGGCATTGACCAGATAGGGATCGCCGATCTGGAAAATGAAATTGTAGGTCAGGTCGAAGTCCCAATCGCTGACACGCTGGAACCAGGTGGCCGCATCGGAGGTCACCACCTGCACCTTGAAGCCCAGCGGCTGCAAGGCCTGACGGGTGTATTCGGCAAGCCGTTCCCAGGCCCCGCCCTTCTCGCCGTTGAGCAGGCGGATCCGCACGGCGCCCACATCCACCCCGGACTCGGCGATCAGCGCCTTGGCCTTGGCAAGGTCGTAGCCGTACTGCGGCAGTTGCGGGTCGTGGTAAGGCGAACTCGAAGCGAAGGCGCCCGGCGCGACCTTGCCGGCACCGAAGAAAATGTTGTCGACGATGAACGGGCGGTTCAAGGCATAGAGGATCGCCTGGCGCACTTTGGGGTTGTCCAGTGGCGCTTTGCGCGTGTTGAACTGCAGGAAGGCCAGGCCCGAATACAGCTCCCAGCCCTGCTCGGAGGCGTGTACCCCCGGTAACGCTGCGAGACGTTTGAGGTCGGCATAGTCGGCATCGCCGCTGCGCAGCACCTGCACGTCATCGCGCTCGAAAGCGGCCGCGCGCGATGAGCCATCGGGGATCACGTGGAAGACGATGGCATCCAGGTGCGGCAGGCCCTTTTTCCAGTAGTCGGGGTTTTTCACCAGCTTGATGTAGGCGCCTCGCTTCCACTCCTGGAACACGAAGGGCCCGGTGCCCACGGGCTTGAGGTTATAAGGGTTGCTGCGAAAGTCGGTGCCGGCATACAGGTGCTCGGGCACCACCGGGCGCAGGCCGCTGCCGAGCAACGAAAGGAACGGAGCGAAAGGCTTCTTCAGGTGAAAGACCACCTGTTGCGGATCACTGGCGTCGATGCTGTCGACGTACTCGGCGAACACGCTGCCGACGCGCTTGTCGACTTCCGGGTAGAAGGTGCCAAAGCTGAACTTCACATCGGCCGCCGTGAAGGGTTGGCCATCATGCCAGTGCACATCGGGTTGCAGCGTGAAGCGGTAGGTCAGGCCATCCGGCGCAACGCTCCAGCTACGCGCCAATACCGGTTGGGGCTTGAGCGTGGTGTCGAAGGTCAATAACCCTTGCAGGATCTTGCCGCTGACGTACTGGGTGGAAACGTGGGTGACCACCCCGTGCATCAGCGACGGCGGCTCAGGTTGGGCGATCAGGTTCAGCACGCCACCGTCGCGCGGCGCGGCATGGACGCTGGCGGCAAGAAGCGCGGCACCGGCCAGCAGGCCCAGGCGTTTCAGGGCAAGACGCAGCGGCCCGGGGTGAGGCGGACGGCGGTGGGCTTGATGTGGCATGCGGACTCCTTGGCGATGATTGCACGGGGCACAGGCCCCTCTGCAGGGCATTTTTGCAAGGGGTGTGCCACTGCGCGCAACGCCTGCCCACGGGCACCGCAGGGGCTCGTGACGCAACTTCACTGATGAAAAATCCACAGCGCGCGGCGTGAGTGTGGAAAAAGCAACAGTGTGCCCGGCGATGCATCGCTTTCCACGGCTGCGTCCAGCCGCGCCGCACCGCGCATGAGGTGCGCGCAAGCCAACTGGCACAGCCCTTGCCCTGCTTGTCAGATCGACAATCCACCGGACACTCGACCCATGTCACAGGACTACCTCGGCAACCCTCTCGATACCGAACACCCCCAGGCCCGCATGGCGCTGGACGATTTCATCGGTGGCTTTCTCGGCTACCACCCGCGCGCCGAAGCCATCCTCGCCAGCGCCGAGCGCCACCCCGAATCAGCGCTGAGCAATGCCCTGGCCGGCATCCTGCTGATGTTCAGCGAATCGCGCGAAGGCCCGGCCCTGGCCGAGCGCTATCGGCAGGTCGCCGCTCGGGTGAACGCACCGCATCCGCGGGCGGCGTTGTACCTGGCGCTGCTGCAGGCCTGGATGGACGAGGACCTGGACCAGGTGCTGCAGCTCAGCGAAACCCTGCTTGAGCACTACCCACGCGACCTGTTCGCCGCCAAGCTCAACCAGTATGTGCAGTTCAATCGCGGCAACTGGCCGGCCTTGCTGCGCATCGCGCTCAAGGCGGTCGATGGCTGCGGGGATGTCGCCCAGAGCCACGGCATGCTGGCCTTCGCCTACGAGCAGTGTCATTTGCTCGAGGAAGCCGAGGCCAGCGCACGCCAGGCCCTGGCACTGCAGCACGACGAACCCTGGGCGCAGCATGCGCTGGCCCATGTGATGCTGACCCAGGGGCGAATCGAGGAAGGTATCGCCTTTCTTGAGCGCGTCAGCCCGCATTGGCAAGGGCTCAATTCGTTCATGTACACCCACAACTGGTGGCACCTGGCGCTGTTCTACCTCGGGCGTGGCGACCAGGCGCGGGTGCTGGAGATCTATGACCGGCATGTGTGGGGTGTGCTGCCCGCCTACTCGCAGGACCAGGTCGGCGCCGTGTCGTTGCTGGCCCGGCTGGAACTGGCGGGCGTCGACGTGGGCGAGCGCTGGCAAGCGTTGGCGCCCTACCTGCAACAGCGCCACGACGACACGGTACAGCCGTTCCTGAGTGTGCAATACCTGTATGGGCTGGCGCGCGCCGACAAGCCCGAGGCACAAAGGCTGCTGCAGGCACTGCGCGAACGCGCACGCGAGGCACCGCCGTTCAGCCGGGCGGTCTGGGCCGAGGTGACAGTGCCGCTGGCCGAGGGTTTGCTGGCCCATGCCCGTGGCGAACATACGCTGGCGTTGGCGCGGCTTGGCGTGGCCCTGCCACGGCTGAACGAGATTGGTGGGAGCCATGCCCAGCGGGATCTGTTTGCCCAGATCGAGCTGGACGCGCGGCTGGGGGCGCAGGATTGGGCCGGGGCGCAGCAGGTGCTGGAACTGCGACGGCGCTACGACGGGCTGGACGTACCGACCAATCGAGCGCTGGCGCGGGTGTATCGAGCCTTGGGGTTGCCAGGGCTGGCGCAGGCTGCGGTGGCGCGCGTCGAGGAGGTGCTCGGGCGCTAGCCGGGCGACGGCAAGCATGCTCCCCGAACACCGGCAACGCCGGTGTCTGCCTCTACCGCGCGCGCCGCGCCTCGTACACCCCCCGGGCGATTGCGCGGGCCACGCAACTGGCCGCCGCCGCGCCGATGCGGCCGACATCCACCTGCCGCCGCGCCCCACTGCTCAATTCGACCTCGCCGCTGGCCAGGGCGAACACGGTGTCGCCATCGAATGGCAGGTGCGCCGGACGCACCGCCATGGCAATGCCATCCTGCCCCATGATCGCCACACGCTTGCACTCGGCAGTGCTCATCCGTGCAGTGCTGGCGATCACCACCAGCGTGGTATTCGCCCCAGCCTGAAGACGCCCCATCGAGTCCAACCGTGACAGTTCGGGCATCGGGTCGCTGCAATCCTGATCAGCGCGAGGGCGAACACCACCGGCCTCGCCCTCGATTTCCCACGGCCAGGCCCAGAAGGTTTCGCCATCGGGCATGTACACCGAACCGATAGGGTTGGCCACCACCAGCGCCGCGACCATCACGCCATCGCCCAGGTCCAGCGATGCCGAACCCAGGCCACCCTGGAGCACACCTGCCATCGCGCCACGCCCGGCGCCCGCCGCGCCAAGGGCGAAATCGGCGGTGCAGTTGCCCAACGCCTCGATCCCCAGCCGCCGGTAAGGCGGCTCCATCCCCCAGCGCTTGTCGCCGCCATTGGCCAGGTCATGCAGCACAGCGGCTGGCACGATGGGAATGGCCGGTGCGCCGGCCTTCAGATGCAAGCCCACACCCTGCGCAGACAAAGCGGCAGCCACCCCGTCCGCCGCGCCCAGCCCGAACACCGAGCCGCCGGCAAACACCAGGGCATGCAACTGCCCCACCATGTTTTCCGGTTCCAGCGCCGCGGTTTCACGCCCACCCGGGCCGCCACCCCGAATATCGACGCTCGCCGTCCATGGGCGTTCGGTACGGATCACCGTGACGCCAGTGGCGACACGCTCATCGAGGGCGTGGCCGACCAGCAGGCCAGGGATGTCGGTGAGCAAGTTGCGCGGTCCGGGGCGTGGCATCGAATGAATTCCTTGAAAGAGGGTTCGTGCCCCGGAGCAAGTGGTGTGCCAATGCCGGCGGTGCTGCCTGGCGTCCCATGGCAAGGACGACGTCACTGCGCAAAAACCAACACCTTGGCCAGACACTGCTACAAAAACACCAGTCCACGCCTCGCCCTGATCTCAAACCCTTGTCCAGAAAGGCCTTTTCAGCCTGGCACAGCCCTTGCTCCAGGCTCCGCCACCAGAGCTTGAGACCGGAGCCACGCGCAGTCGGCAACAAGCCGCCTCTGATCTTTTCGCGACGCAGAGACGTCGCCTTACTCGACAAGGTTGGCCACCCAGCAGGGCGCGAACCGGGGAACACACTGGAGCCTTCGTACATGACTTCTTCACGCCTTACCGGTTTGCGCCGGCCGTGCAAGACCTTCGCCCACAGCCTGCTGTTCCTCGCCCTGTGCGAGGCCGCTGGTGCCGGCAGCCCATTGCTGGCCGCCGAGAGCAAGAGCGACAACCCGCTGGACACCGTGGTGGTGGTCGGCAACCGCGGCCAGGCGCGCACCCTGGCCGAAAGCCCGGCACCGGTGGATGTCATCTCGTCCAAGCAACTGCTGGCCACCGGGCAGCCTGACCTGACCCGCGCCCTGAGCCGCGTGCTGCCCTCGCTCAACCAGCCTGCATCGTCCGGCTTCGGCTCCACCTCGGTGGTGCGCCCCATCAGCCTGCGTGGCCTGAACGGCGACCAGGTGCTGGTGCTGGTCAACGGCAAGCGTCGCCACAACAGCGCCTTGCTCAATAACGGGACCTACCTCAACTCTGGCTCGCAGCCGGTCGATCTCGACATGATCCCCACCGCCCTGGTCGACCACGTCGAAATCCTGCGCGACGGTGCCTCGGCGCAATACGGGTCGGACGCTATCGGTGGCGTGGTCAACATCGTGCTCAAGCAGACCGACCACGGCGGCAGCCTGAGCACCAGCTATGGTCAGAACTACGAGAACGGTGACGGCGAAACCGTACGCCAGACCGGCAACGTCGGCCTGGCCCTGCCCAACGACGGCTTCATCAACCTGGGCGTGGACATCAAGCACCAGAAGATTTCCGACCGTTCCGACAATGCGCCCTACACCGACAGCGCCGGCAACACCAGCCTGCAGCACACCTACTACGGCACGGGGTTGCCCGAAGCGCGCAACTTCAGCCTGGGCTACAACGCCGAACTCCCCGTGAGCGATGCGCTGACGCTGTACTCGTTCTCCACCTACACCCGGCGCAACTCGGAAAAGCCCCTGGCCTTCCACCAGCCATCGACCTTCGACGGCATCGCCACGCCCTTCCCCGAAGGCATAGAAGACACCCTGCGCTTCATCGAAAACGACTTCCAGGTGGCCTTCGGCGGCAAGGGCAACGTCGCCGGCTGGGACTACGACCTGTCGAGCACCTACGGCCAGGACCACGCCGAAGCGACCCTGCGCCATACCTACAACCTGAGCTACGGCCTCGACTCGCCCACCTCGGTGGACACTGGCGTGAAGACCTTCAGCCAGTGGACCAACAACCTCGACCTGACCCGCGCCTTCGACCTCGGCCTGGCCAAGCCGACGCAGATTTCCTGGGGGCTTGAACAGCGCTACGAGAACTACAAGATCGGCAAGGGCGACTACGCCTCCTACGCCAGCGGCCCGTTCACCACCGGCGCCAGTGGCAACCCGATCGCACCGGGCACCATTTCCGGTGCTGGCACCACACCCGCCGACGCCGCCGAAAAAGGCCGCACCAGCCTGGCTGGCTACGGCGAGATCGGCCAGGACCTGACCGACAAATGGCACGTCGATCTGGCGGGTCGCTACGAGCACTACAACGATGGTTCAGGCACCACCACCAACGGCAAGTTCGCCACCCGCTACCAGCTGACGCCGATTCTCGCTGTGCGCGGCAGTTTCAGCACCGGTTTCCGCGCGCCCTCGCTGGCCCAGCAGATCTACAGCTCGACTTCGCAGAGCAACGTCAACGGCAACCTGTTCGACTACCGCAACGTAGCGGTCGATTCGGCCGTGGCCAAGGCGCTGGGGGCCAGCACCCTCAAGCCCGAGAAATCCACGAACTTCGGCCTGGGCCTGACCCTGCAGCCGACCGATGCCACCAGCATCACCCTCGATGCCTACCAGATCAAGATCAAGGACCGCATCGCCCAGACCGGCTACCTTGGCGGCACCCCGCAGATCACCGCGATCCTCGCCGCGGCCGGGCTGCCCACCAACCAGTCGGTGACCTACTTCACCAACGCCCTGGACACCACTACCCGCGGCATCGACCTGGTCGGCGACTACCGTCAGGCGCTGGGCGCCTACGGCAGTGTGCGCTACACCCTGGGCTTCAACTGGAACACCACCGAGATCGACGATATCCACGCCTCGCCGGTGGCCCAGCAGGCCCTCGGGCCTACCGGTGGCTATGACCGTCAGCGTCAGGGCAACCTCAAGCACGGCCTGCCCGAATCCAAGCTGCTGCTGGGCGCCACCTGGACCATCGATAAGTTCGAGATCGGCCTGAACCTGACCCGCTACGGCGAGTACACCCAGTACGGGACTACCGAAGCCTTCGACCGCACCTTCTCGCCGACCTGGATCACCGACCTGAACCTGGACTATCACCTCACCTCCAGCCTGACCCTGACCGCAGGCGCCAACAACCTGTTCAACGTCTACCCGGAACGTACCCACCTGCCCAGCAGCTCCGGCGCCTTCCCCTATGGCAACTTCTCGCCCTATGGCACCACCGGCGGCTACTGGTACACCGGCCTGACCTACAACTTCTGACCCACCGCCCTGTCGCCCCGCAGGCGGCAGGGCCCTGCCGAACGCTTGCACGGAGGCTGTCATGACCCGTCGCACCGACCAGCTCAAGCTGGGCGCATTTCTCGCCAACAGCGGTCACCATGTGGCCGCCTGGCGCCACCCCCTGGCCCAGGCCGACGCCAGCCAGGACTTCGAACATTTCAAGGCCATCGCCCGCAGCGCCGAACGGGGCAAGTTCGATGCACTGTTCATTGCCGATGTGGTGGCGCTCTGGGGCCATCACCTCGATGCCCTGAGCCGCACCGCGCGTGCCGAGCACTTCGAGCCGCTGACGTTGATGTCGGCACTGGCGGCGGTCACCGAGCGCATCGGCCTGATCGCCACCGCCACCACCAGCTACAACGAGCCGTACCATATCGCCCGCAAGTTCGCCTCCCTCGATCACCTGTCCAAGGGGCGCGCCGCCTGGAACCTGGTGACTTCGGTGGTTGCCGACGAAGCCTGGAACTTCGGCCGCGAGCAGCACATCGACCACACTGACCGCTACCAGCGCGCCGAAGAGTTCCATGACGTGGTCAAGGGCCTGTGGGACAGTTGGGACGACGATGCCTTCGTCCGCGACAAGGCCAGCGGCCGCTACTTCGACCCGGACAAGCTGCACACCCTGAACCACAAGGGCGCGCACTTCTCGGTGCGTGGCCCACTGAACGTGGCTCGCCCACCCCAGGGGCACCCGGTGCTGGTGCAGGCCGGCGCCTCGGAAGCCGGCAAGGCCCTGGCGGCGCGGGTGGCCGAAGTGATCTTCGCCGCACACCACGAGTTGCCCGCCGCCCAGGCCTTCTACCAGGACATCAAGCAGCGTGCTGCAGCTTTGGGCCGCGATCCCGAGCACATCAAGATCCTGCCTGGCGTCACCCCTTTCATCGCCGATACCCGCGAACAGGCCCAGCAGTTGTTCGAACAGTTCCAGGCCCTGATCGACCCGGTGCTGGGCCTGCGCCTGCTGGCCGACACCCTGGGTGAAGACATCGACCTCTCCGGCCACGACCTCGACGGCCCGTTGCCCGACACCCCGCCCGGCCAGCGCGGCAGCCGCCGCGACCAGGTGCTGCAACTGGCCCGGCGCGACAATCTCAGCATCCGCCAGCTGTACCTGCGCCTGGCTGGTGGCAACCCGGTGATCGGCACGCCGAGCGATATCGCCGACAGCTTCGAGCAGTGGTTCCAGGCCCGAGCCTGCGACGGTTTCAATGTGTTCTTCCCCTACTTTCCCGGCGCCATCGACACCTTCGTCGACCAGGTGATCCCGGTGCTGCAGCAACGTGGACTGTTCCGCCTCGACTATGCCGGCAGCACCCTGCGCGAACACCTGGGCCTGCCGCGCCCGGCCAACCGCTTCAGCACGCGGGCCCCGGCATGAAGGCCCTGGCCGGCCTGGTGCTGGCGGCGGGCGTGATCAGTGCATCGCCTGCCCTGGCCCTGAATATCCTGCTGAGCAACGACGACGGCTACCAGCATCCGAACATCCGCGCGCTGTACAGCACCCTCAAGGCCGCCGGACACGCCGTGCGCATCGCCGCTCCCAAGAGCGAGCAAAGTGCGCGCGGCGGTGCCTTCTACTACGGACGCGAAGTCAGCATCGGGCGCGACGACGACCCCGCCTACCCCGACAGCTACTTTCTCGCCACCCACGAGCAAGGCCCCTGCACCAGCCCGATCTGTGCCGGCCAGAGCGTCAGCATCGAGATCAGCGCAACACCGGTGATGGCCGTGCTCATGGGCCTGAAGAAGGTCATGCCCGATCCGGACCTGGTGATCGTCGGCCCCAACCCCGGCAACAATGTCGGCGCGATCAACCTCGCCTCGGGCACCTTCAACGCCGCCAGTGCGGCGCTGCAGACCGGCGTGCCGACCCTGGCGGTAAGTACCGACCTCAAGGATCACGACCCTCAGCGCACCGCACGCTTCGTGCAGCGCCTGGTGCAGGCGCTGGAGCAACAGCGCCCGGCCGACGGCAAGCTGCTGCCCGCTGGCATCGGCCTCAACATCAATCTGCCCGCCGGCAGCGAGGTCAAGGGCATTCGCCTGACTCGCATCGGCCGCTACGTGGGTTTCGACACGCAATACACCGACGACCTGGGCAGTTTCGGCGCAGCGCTTTCCGGCAAACCCGGCATCGGCTTTTCCCGCAGTGCACCTGCCAGCGACACCGAGCAGGACGACGAAGCCGTGTGGCTGGCCAAAGGTTACCTGACCATCAGCCCCTTCAGCGGCCTGCTGCAGTCACCTGCCGCCACACCCGCCCTGCAACGGCTCAGCGCCCTGCCCGCCCCCGACCGAGGACAGACACCATGAGCGGTGGTTTTTCACTGGGTTTTCTCACCCGCGTCTACCAGCCGCAGTTCGACGCCAAGGTCTACCGCGAGACCCTGGAGCTGTTTCGCGTTGCCGAAGAGCTCGGCTTCGACAGTGGCTGGGTGGCCCAGCACCATTTCGCCAGCGAACAGGGGCGCCTGCCCTCGCCGCTGGTGCTGCTGTCGGCCATCGCCCAGCGCACCCGGAGAATCCGGCTGGGCACGGCGATCATCGTCCTGCCCCAGGAGCCGCCGCTGCGCCTGGCCGAAGATGCCGCCGTACTCGACCTGCTGGCCGACGGGCGCGTGGAATTGGGCCTGGGTGCCGGCTTTGACCCAGACACGTTCAGCGCCTTCGGGCTGAACCCCGAGCAGCGCCACGGGCGCTACGAAGACCACCTGCAACGCTTGCACGATGCCCTCGGCAACGCCGCGCTCAACGACCAAGGGCTGCAACTGCGTCCTGCGGCTCGCGGGCTTGGCCAGCGCCTGTGGGAGGCCACTTCACGGGTGGAGCAGGTGGCCGCACGTGGCAACGGCCTGATCATGGCGCCCAACCCGCACCTGCCGGTCGAGGCCGGCGTGGAGCTGGTGCAGCGCTATCGCCAGGGCTGGCGCAGTGATCACCTCACAGCGCCGCGCGTGGTGCGGGTGCAAGCGGTGTTCCCAGAGGGTGGCGACGACACCGCGCTGCGCCAGGACATCCAGGCCTATGTGCGCCGCCAGCAGGCCATCGGTGTGCTCGACGCCTCCCTGGGCGGCGATCTGGGTGCAGTGCTCGAACGCCTCGGCGTGCTGCATGGCAGCTCGACGCAGATCGTCGAGGGGCTGCGCCGTGGCCCACAGCTGGGTGTGCACGACCAACTGGTGGTGCAGGTGCAGACCACCAGTACACCGCTGCGCGAAGCGATCCGGGCCCTGGAAATCCTGCGCCAGCACATCGCACCGGCGCTCGGCTGGCGCCCTGGCGTCGCCATTAACCGACCTCTCGTGGAGCCCGTGCAAGCATGACCTTATCCCCGCAAAAACCCTTCAAGCTGGGCTTTCTCAGCCACGCCTTCGGCGAGGACCCACGGCAGGCCTATCGTGACCTGCTGGAGCAATTCGAAGTGGCCGAGGCCCTGGGCTTCGACGGCGGCTGGATCGCCCAGCACCACCTGAGCAGCGGCTTCGGCCAACTGCCTTCGCCCCTGGTGTTGCTGGCCGCGGTAGCCGAGCGCACGCGACAGATCGAGCTGGGCACCGGCGTCATCGTGCTGCCCTTCGAAGACCCGATCCGCCTGGCCGAAGACGCCAGCGTGCTGGACAGCCTCAGCGGCCAGCGGGTGCAACTGGGGCTGGGCAGCGGCGGCGCCAACCTCGACAACTTCACCGCCTTCGGGCTGGATCCAGCACAACGCCAGGCGCACTTCGAAGCCCAGCAACAGCAGTTGCAGCAACTGCTCGAAGGCGCGACCCTGCACGCCGACCTAAGCCTGCAACCGCCCGCCTGCGGCTTGCGCCAGCGCCTCTGGCACTCCCACGGCAGCGTCGCGGGTGCCGCGTATGCCGCCCGGCAAGGCAACGGCCTGCTGCTCGGCACCGCCACCCACGACCCGCTGACCGTGCAGAAACCCCTGGCCGACGCCTACCTGCATGCCTGGCGCGATACAACCCGAGCGCCACGTATCGGCGTGGTCCGTGCGGTGTTTCCCGCACACGACCGGGCCAGTGCCCAGGCGGAACTGGCCATCGACATCGAACGGCATGTACCGCGCCTGCGCCGTGAGGGGTTGATCGACGAGGCGCTGGACCTGGACGCGCATCTGCGCCTGATGAACGTGCACCACGGCGCCCCCGACGACATCGTCCACAGCCTGCGCCAGGACCCGGCGCTGCTGGGCTACGTCGACTACCTGATCGTGGTCACCCAGGCCGAAAGCTCGACCCAGGCCCAGGTGCTCGAACGCCTGCGCATCATCGCCGAAGACATCGCACCCGCGCTCGGCTGGCGAGCGAAGCACGGGCTGGCTACTCAGCCGCAGGCGACGGTGGGATGATGGTGACCTCTTTCTGCCGCCCGACGGAGCGTGGTCATGGCCCTTGAATTCAGCTGGCAACTGCCGCTCTGCGGCCCGGCTGCGGCGCACGGCGGCGTGACAGGCCCTGGGCACTGGATTCAACTGGCCCAGGCGGTCGAATATGCCGGGCTCGATGGCCTGTGGATTCCCGGTGGCGCGCAGTGCCTCGACAGCCTGGGCATAGCCGCAGCGCTGTGTGCACACACCCGCCATGTGCGCTTGACCGTCAGCATACCGCCGCAAGTGATGCTGCCAGCAGCGCTGGCCAGTACAGTGCAGAGCCTGCAGTCGATCAGCGCCAACCGCGTGCGCCTGCACCTGCCAGACGGCGAACAGAACAGCCTGCGCCAGGCGTTCGGCGACTGGCTCAACCGCGACCAGCGCAACGAGCGTATTGGCGAATACCTGGAAATCCTCGGGCGCCTGCTGCGCGGCAGCGACCCGGGCTTCACCTACAACGGTCGCTATTTTCAGCTGGAGAACGCAGGCTTCGCCTGGCGCGACCTGCCCGCACCGCCCATCGTCCTCGACGACAGCCAAAGCCCTGCGCTGATCGCCAGCCACGCCCAGGCCTGCCTGCTGCGCCCGGCGCCACCCGCCTGGCTGCGCCAGGCCATTGCCCGACAGCGCGACGCCAGCCCCGAACCGGCGTTGGCACCGACGTTCGCCTGCACCCTCGGCCTGATACTCGCCGACACCGAAGCGCAAGCCTGGGAAGCCGCCGCCCGCCAACTGCCTGCACCACCCGCCGACCGCGCCGACAGCGTGACGCGGTTGCAACGCGACGGCCACCCGCTACGCCGCTTCGAGGTGCACCCCAACCTGCTGCAGCAGGCCCCCGATCAACCGCTGTACCTGGTCGGCACCGCGCAGCAACTCGCCACCCGCCTGCAAGAGCTGCACGGCGTAGGGATCGAGCATATCGTCATCCAGGGCCAGCCGACGGTCAGCGAGGTGCTGCGCTTCGGCGAGCAAGTCCTGCCCCTGCTGACCCGCAAGGAGAGCGTCTGAGATGTACAAGCCCGCGCACAGGCCGATCGAGATCGACTGGTTCCTGCCCACCAATGGCGACGGCCGTCACCTGACCAGCAGCGGCCTGCCCAAGGTCGGCCTGTTCCAGCAGGGTGAACGCGCGCCGACCCTCGACTATTTGCGCCAGGTGGTACGCGCCGCCGAGCTCGGCAACTTCGACGGCATCATGGTGCCCACCGCCAGCGGTTTCGAAGACCCCTGGCTGATCACGGCCGTGCTGGCCCAGGAGGTACAGCGCCTGCGCTTCCTGCTGACGGTGCGTCCGGGGCTCGAACTGCCCGCCTACAGCGCCCACCGCGCCGCGACCCTGCAGTTGCTCAGCAACGGGCGCCTGGACCTGCATGTGGTCAGCGGATCGAGCCGCTTCGAGCAACGCTCGCTGGGGGATTTTCTCGAGCATGACGAGCGCTATGCACGCACTGCCGAGTTCCTCCAGGTGTTCCAGGCCGTCTGGAGCGGACACGGTCAACCCCATCACGGACGCTACTACCGCAGCGGGGGCGGCAGCCCGATCGCACCTCAGGCAGCAGCACCGGCGATCTATTTCGGCGGCGCATCCAACGCCGCCGAACAGGTGGGCGCAGCCCATGCGCAGACCTACCTCATGTGGTGCGAACCGCCGCAGATGATCGCCGAACGCATCCTGCGCATGCGCGAGCTGGCGGCAACTCGCGGACGCACCTTGCGCTTCGGCTTGCGTTTGCACGTGTTCGCCGCGCCCACCGATGAGCAAGCCTGGGCGCATGTGGAGCGGTTGCTGGAGGAGATCCCCAAGGAAGCCATCGAGCAGGCGCAACTGCAGATGGCCGCCTACGAGTCGGTCGGCCAGTCGCGCCAGACCGGGCTGGTCAAGGGCCGTGGACGACGGGCGCGTGAGCTGGAGGTTTCACCCAACCTCTGGGCCGGGGTCGGGCTGGTGCGGGGGGGCGCCGGCACTGCGCTGGTGGGCAGCTACCAGCAGGTCGCCGACCGGATCGAAGCCTACAGCCAACTGGGCGTGGAGTGTTTCGTGCTGTCGGGCTTCCCGCATCTGGAAGAGGCAATTCACCTGGGGGCCGAGCTGGTGCCGTTGTTGCGGCGGATCAGCCCGGCGTGCGGCCCTTGAGCATGCCGTGATTGACCAGCAAGGTGCGCATGGCATTGCGGGTGATGCCCAGCAACGCCGCCGTGCGCAGCTGGTTGAAGCCGCAATAGGCAAACGCTTCGCGCACGATCAGGTCTTCGATGTCGTGCAGCAACGCCTCTCCAGGGACCTCGAACAAGCGCAGCAACTGTTCGCGCATCACCTCCTGGGGCAGCGTGTGCACGTTGCCCGCACTGGCCCTGGCCACACTCAGCCCAGCGGAAAACTTCAGGTGCTCCGGGCGGATCGGCTTGTCGCCGGCCACCAGCAATGCCAGGTGCACAACGTTTTCCAGCTCACGGATATTGCCCGGCCAAGGATAGTCGAGCAGCGCCTGGGTCGCCGACTCGGAGAGCATCGGTTCACTGATGTTCAAGCGCGCGCTGTAGAGCCGCCGAAAGTGTTCCACCAACGGCAGGATGTCGAGGGGCCTTTCGCGCAGTGGCAACACGGCGACCTGGGCGACGTTGATGCGATAGAAGAGGTCCAGGCGAAAGTTGCCCGCCTCCACCGCCTGCTCCAGGTCAACGTTGGTGGCGGTTACCAGGCGGATGTCGATCTTCACGGGCTTGCGCGAGCCGACCCGCACCACCTCCTGCTCCTGCAGCACACGCAACAGCTTGACCTGCAGCGCTAGCGGCAGATCGCCAATCTCGTCGAGAAACAAGGTGCCGCCGTCAGCCTCCTCGAACCAGCCGGCACGACGGCCCGTGGCGCCGGAAAAGGCCCCGGCCTCATGGCCGAAGAATTCGCTTTCGGCGAGCGTTTCGCTGATCGCCCCGCAATTGACCGCCACGAAGGCGCCACGACGGCCGCTGGCCGCATGCAGGTAACGGGCGACCAGCTCCTTGCCGGTGCCGGTCTCACCGTTGATCAGCACGGGCACTTCACTGGGCCCGACCCTTTGCAGAAACTCCAGCAGTTGGCGCGAACGCGGATCGGCGAAGACCAGGGCCTTGGCCCGAATCGACAGGGGATCCTTTTCCCCTTGGGGGAAGGTCAGGATCGGGCTCGAATGTCCCTGGGGGCCGCTCATGGCAAGGAGTTCCAGCGTAGGTCGCGATCGGAAGGTGACGCTACTTTAGCGAGCCGCGGTTATAACCAGAAATATTTAAAAAGCATTACCACAAAACTTTTATTTCTGAGCGTCGAGTCCCGGCTGTCTTGGACACATGATTTTTGGTGCACACCGCCGACTCGGACCACCTTGCCAGCGTCGAGACCTTCATCAACGCCCTGCGCGGCAGTGGTAAAGCGTTCATCCACACCTCCGGCTCCAGCGTGGTCGGCGACGACGCGTGGGGTGCCTATGAACGGGAGGCGATCTTCACCGACGAGACGCCGTTCGAGCCGATGGACATTCGTCGCGACCGTGTCGCGATCAACCAACGCGTGCGCAATGCCGACGTGGAGCTGGCCTGCGCACAGCATTTCAAAGGTCTCACTCGCTCATGCATTTGCATGAGCGAGTCCCTTACATCGCTTATAGGCCAGCCTGCGTGGTTGGCGCCAACCTGGGCGATTGCTGCAACAGTCCACGCGGCAGCCGGAAACCTTTGAACGGCTGTTGAGTAATGGGATTGAAAGCCTTCTCAGCGCTTAGCCGATAACGCATCACGCCATCGCCGGTCCTGAAGCTCAGGTCCACACTGGTCGCCGTGCGCCCATTGAGCGATCCGCGGCTGAGCAAACGAAACATCGACCAGGGGCCGCGGTATTCCAAACTACTGCTATTGCCGTTCTGTCTGAGCAAAGTCAGGTTGCTACGCACGTGCTGCCCCAAGGTGTTGGGCCAGACGATACCGGTGATCTGGCGTGGACCATGGGTGTATGAAATAAGCTGCCCATCAAGATCCAGCAGACTGGTGCGCTGGTTGGCGCTGAGCCCCAGCGGCTCGATGCTGAACTGCACGCTCAGGTTGCCGCGCTGATCGAAGAAGGTTTCACGGATGCGATCTGCCAACTCCAGCTGTTCAATCACGTCGCTGCGAATCAGCGGGTGCCCTTGCTCGCCGGCCTGCAAGGCTTCGAGGTTATCCTTCAGGAAGACCTTGAGATATTGATCATTGAACTGCTGCAGCCGCCCCTTCGGTCCGAAGAACGCTTCGAAGTCGTCCAGGGAAGCATCGGGCGCTCGTACCACGAAGGGATAGCGTCCGGCCAGACGCTGCTGGAAGAAGCTATACACCTCGGCATCCCAGCGCCGCTCCAGTTCGCGCAGCGCTTCGACGTTCAGCACCTGTGCCGTTTGATCGGCCACTTTCCTGACCTGGTGGTTGATCGGCTCCGGCAGGCCGGTAGCGACTCGTTGCAAGGTGCTGATTGGATCTTGCCCTGTCATCGCGAAACGTTGATGCACGGCCCGAAGTGCAGCCTTACCTCTGTCCGGACTGTCCTGCACCGCCTTGGCATAGTCATGGACAGCCGCAATGGCGCCCAGGGTTTCATCGTAGTAACTGGGCTTCTCACCCGTTGCCCGCAGCATGCTACCCAGCCCTGCAAAAGTACGCTGGATTGCCCACGCCTGTTGTTGCTCTGGTTTGTCGGCTCTCGGTCGCAACGCCTCAGCCTCCCCAGAGACCTCAACGCCCACAGCCGATGAAAGCGATGCGTTGTCCTTTACAGTCTCCAACAGCCGATGCAGGGGTGCGGCTGGGCCGGTGAACTGCTGCAACACCTCAACCCCATGATCCAGATCGCGGAAGTCAGCCACCGAGAAGGCATTCAAGGCCCGCCGCCAACTGTCGATGAAATCAGCGCTGTACAAGCTGCGCAGCCTTTCTCCCAGCGCCTCTCGGTCGGCATCCGAGTAATCAAGCTGGCCGCGCTCACCCAGCGCCCATTCGTCGACCATCGCCAATTCGGCGAAGCGCTGGCTGCGCGGCTCGAAGTATTCCTTGAAGCCCTTGGCGGTAAGCATTGGTGCCAGCAACAGCCCTTCACCCTGCCTGGCACCGACAGCGGGCTGATACACCACATCGAACGCTGGCCCAACCTGATGACGCAGGTCCAGACCTGCATGCAACTGCTCCCCTGCCTGCTGCTTGAGGCTCGCATAGACTCGCTCTGGCAGTGGCACCCTGCGCAAGGTCTGCTGCACCTCGGCGATACGCTGTTTGTACTGCGGCAGTTCGGTATCGGCATAGGCCATGGCGTACTTCAGGTGCCGCATAAGGTCACGTTGCAGTTGCCCTTGGCCGGGAAACTTTTGCTGCCACTGGCGGGCCATCCAGTCCTCGACCCATTCGGGTCGGCGATTGCGCCGGTCCTCTAGCATCCTGTAAACCCTGAGCGCTGCCATTTGCTGCTCACTGCCTGGGGACGCTGCATCCATGGCCTCAATTACCCCACTGGCCAAGGCCGGCAGAAAGCGTTTCGAGAGCAAACTGAGGTAGGCCTCATCGACGCGGGGTCCGATGGCACGCCCCTGATACAAACCTAGATCAGCCACACCCGGCCACGCGGCACGATAGTCGCCAAACACCGACACAGCGTCGCGAATCTGGTCCAGCGGTTCCAATAGGTTGCGCCCGGTCGGATCCAGGCGCTGATCCACTTGGTGATGACTGTATTCCTGGCTTTTGGCGAGCACGTTGGCAGCCTTGGCGCCATTGATATCGAAGTAGCGTTGCCAGCTGGCGATTGAGACGAAAACAGCCAGTGCACCGACACCCGTTCCAACCCAGAGCAACTGCCGCTTGCCGCGCGCCACTCTGATGTTGTCGCCGGCAAGCCCGGCCTCCTGATAGATGACCCGCCTGAACGCGTGCTGGATGAAATAGGCCAGCGCCTTGCCCTGGGTCTTGCCTTCAAGTAGCGGAGGCGTCGTTTTGTAGGGCTGTGCCGCCTCACGAACGAACGCATTGAGCATGTCGCCTTGTTGTACGACCGAAGACCAGTACACGCCGCGCACCAGGGCCGGCGTGGTGAAGCGATCGCTTGCCAGCGTTTCTTTCAGGAAGCCCAGCAGTATGGGACGCAGCCCGACCAACTGAGCGTGCAATGAGAACAGACGCGCGCGCAGTGACGCGCCGCCCAACGTATCGAGGCGATCCACCACCTGCTCGAACAATTGGCTGATCAATTGATCGTAGTAGTCGCCATACTCGTCCAACCAGGCGTCGAAGGTCGTAGCCGCATCGAGCTTGAAGGTGAAGCCCAGCATCTTTTCCCGGGAGGCAGCGGGAACCCCTGCGTAAAGCTGGTCAAAACCATCCAACAGATCGAACTTGCTCAGCACCACATACAGCGGCAGGCGCGAGCCCAATTGGCTACTCAACTCATACAAGCGGGTGCGCAAGACATGTGCCAGTGCAACGCGCTGCTCTGGCGTGCCGTGCAGTAGCGCAGGCAGGTCGACAACCAGCACCACGCCGTTGAGAGCTCTCTGGCTGCGGTTGCGTACCAGCCAACCCAATAGGTGCTGCCACAACCTGGCCGGGGTACCAGGCGGTACTGCCGGTGCCTCTGCCGCTTCGCCCGGCGAAACCGATCGCGACTCTTGACTGATGAAGGCGCCCGGCGGATCAATGATCACCGCATCGTTGCTCACCCACCAACCGATCGGGTACGCCAGCGCTTGCACTTGTCGGCCACGCGCCTGCGCCTTGTCGATGCGAGTCAGAGAGAAACTCTGTTCGGTACGGTCGATGAAGCTGGTTTTACCCGCGTGCTGGTCACCCACCACCAGGTACCAGGGCAATCGGTACAAGGCGTGTCGCCCACCGGCATTGTGCAGAAATCGCGAAAGCCCTTGGTCCAATGCCTTCTCTTGCGCTTGAACGAACGGCAACGTTTGATCCAGCTCCGCGGCCACAGCCTGATTGCGCTCTGCCTGCAGGCGGCGATTACGCCCGCGCAGCACAACCAGCCAGCACAGCAGTGGCACCAGCACAAGCACCAGGCTTGCCAGCCCTCGATGAGCCACACTGGCCAACGGTTGCTGTTCACGCCACGTCCATTGCGGACCGAGCCACCAGATGGTAACGAGCATCAGCACAGCACCCAGCGCAAGCAGCAACGGCATCGCCAGACCAATACGCGTTACCAGCGGCAAGCCCCAGCGTTTGAGTTGCGTCCATAATTGCTTCATCAAGACTCCTGTTCCTTGCTCCGTTCAACCAGCAACTGGGGAGCGGCATACTGCTGAAGCCGCTGAAAGACCTCTGGCTCCCATGCGCTGGCGGTGGTGTGCTGCATCGTCCGGGCAACGCTTGCGCACAGGTCCTGCGCCAGCCAGGACACTCCCCGCGCCGCCAGCAAGTCAGCAGCGATCACCGTGGTATGGCAGCGCTCCCGAGGCGTTCGCAAATCCGCCTGCATTCCCTGCAGTCTGAGCAGAACCGGTTCGACGCCAGCGGTTTCCAGTTGGCCGGTCAACTCTTCGCGCAGGCTTGCAAACTCCTGCGCGCCTGCGTCCTGATCGGATTGCCCCTGGGAGCCCTTGAGCCAGGCCAGGCATTGGTCATCCACGAATACCCGGCCGTCGCTGAAGCACAATTGCTGCAACGCTGGCATGCGCAGCACGAACCGTGCGGTGGCAGCGCGAATGGCCTCCGCCACTTCGCCCATCGCCAACCGGGTTGCGGCAGTCGCCGCGAGGAAGCTGCCGCGAATCCAGTAAGGGCAGGCCGTTACGCTCTTTTCGATCCGCTGCAGCAACGCCGCGTCAATCGTCGTACCCGCGATAGCCTCTTCATAATCACCGGCGATATCCTGCGGAACGGCCATCAGCTCCGTCCGATTGCCCTGCCTGGTCTGCGGCGCAACCTGAATGTGTGCCCACAGGCCGAATCTGCGTAACTGGTAGCCGGTAGGGTCATAGGGGTCCTGTTGATTGATGAGCTCGGCCATGCTCAATACCGCACGCCGCGTTTCTCGCTCATTGCCCAGCGACACCCGCGGCACTGGCGTGGCGATGACTTGCGCCAGGGATGCAGGTTTGGTGCTGGGTGTAGAAGCCGCAGGCGCGATAGGCTCGCCAGCCCCGATGGCCAGCTCCAGGTGTTTGCGTAACAAGCACTCGAGCTCGTCCAGAGCAGCGGCATCCAGCAGCGCGGTGTGTTGTTGCTGCTGCAGACGCTTCAATCCGTCCTCAGCCATTGCGGCATGAGAGGCGTTGTAGGTAAAGCGGTCCAGCCGCGGCAGCGCCTCGATCAAGCGGGTGACCATCATCCCGACCAACTTGCGCTTGCCCAGGTAGCCCTTGGGGCCGGGCTTTGGATGAGCGGTTTCCCAATAGCGCTCAACAACGCCCGCCAACAATGCCAAGGTGAACCCCCAGCGCTCCCAGCAACCATTGCGCAGCCATGCCGCACTCAGGTGGGCAACGATCCGCAAGTGCTTGCACTGCTCGCTCAGGTACTGCCGGGACGCCTCTTCGATGTAGACCCAGTCGATCGAGGTTTCCTGCAGCCCACCCAGCTTGACCATCTCCTGGTCTATGGCCTGGTACGTCTCGTCCTCCACATCAAACAGGCCAGCGGGTGTCTGTGGGTCGATCGGCGCAAGCAGCCGGGCGATCTCTTCAGCCGAAACCTGTGCTACCAGCGACATGTCTTGCGCGCCTCATTGATGAGCGGGTCAAGTCCCTGGGCGTCAAAGATCAAGCCATCGACGGCCGGGTTGTCGCTCTGGACGTGGATGCGGTGAGCGCCGATCAGTTGCTTGATCTGCTCGATTCCCGGTAAACCTCGACCAGCGTCGAGTACCTGACCGTTTTCCATCACCTGCCATGGCGTCGCTTGGGTCGCGCGCTGCTCACCCTGCAACCGCACGTTCACCCGTCCCACATCGACAGGGCGGCCGAGCACCAACTGCAACCTGGAGATGTTCTGCACACAGCTGATGACCAGGTACGGAGCCGGCGTTGCCGATGCGATGGCGGGCGCGGAAATCAGCAAGCCCTCCGCTTGAGCGTTGAGGCGAAACGTCAGGTCCTCTGGCGGCCGGCTTGCTTCGTGAGTCAACACGCGGCGTACCGTGGGTGAGTCCTGCTCTGGCGCGGACCACTCCACCGGCTCAACGCGAGGCGGTGTTCCGGCGGACTTGTCAAAGCATGCCAGGCGCTCGAGGTTAGACACGATCCGCGGGCAATCTTGATCAGCGTATGCGTCCATCGGCATACAACCAAACAGCAGGAATACTCCTACACCGCATGTAATCCGGTTAATCACTGCAAGCAACTTCTCGCGCTAGATTCTTAATTATCCAAAACCAGGCTTACGCACAACTCAATATTTAAACCCACCTGGAAACTGGCGAAATCGTAGGCCATAAGCACGACAAATAACAAACAAATATTATGTTACAAATTCTCGCTCGACCAAATAACTCCATGCGATGCAAGGTTTTTATAGATGGAATCCCCTCCTAACAACACAGTAAAAATCCGCGCATTCCAGAAAGAACTTTCCTACAAGACAATGTAGGAAATTTCAGTAATCACGGAAACTTCCTACAGACTAAGGACAGATCATATGGCTAAAAATATTGGTTCAGTCGCGCCCAAGGAACGTATAAATATCAAATATGTTCCGGCCACTGGAGATGAACAGGCCGAAATAGAGCTTCCCCACAAGATGTTGGTCATGGGCGATTTCGGCTTGGATGACAACCGTGCGCTGGAAGACCGTCCAGTCATGCGCATCCATAAACACACCTTCAACAACGTGCTGAACGACGCCGACGTAAGCCTGGGCATGTCCGTACCTTCCATGCTCAACGCAGCACCAGGCACAGAGCTCGCCGTGCAGTTGCAGTTTCGGTCGATCAACGACTTCGGGCCAGACCGGATCGCCCGCCAGGTACCGGAGCTGAACAAGCTGCTGGAGCTGCGCGAAGCCCTGGTTGCCCTCAAAGGGCCGTTGGGCAATGTGCCTGCGTTTCGCAAGCAACTACAGCACCTGCTGAGCAACGAGCACGCCCGAAAGCAGCTCGCCCAGGAACTGGATCTGGTGCTCGAAGCACCAAAAGAAGACTGAGACAGCGGAGCGTCCCATGCCTAAGCAAAACAGTACTACCGTGACCGTTGAGGCAACTATCGACACATTGGGCACAGCCAGTTTGCTCGACCAGATCATGGCAGAGACTCAACTGGTTCCGGCACAAGAGGGTTATCAAGTCGCCAAACAAGGGGTCTCGGCTTTTATTGCTGAAATCCTTAAAAGCAATGACCCAGATCAATTAATCAACAAACACCGTGTCGATCAGATGATTGCCGAAGTGGATCGGGTACTCAGCAAACAGATGGATGCGATCCTGCACCAGCCTGAATTCCAGCAACTTGAGTCTTCGTGGCGGAGCCTCAAACTTCTGGTTGATCGCACAGACTTCCGCGAGAACATCAAGCTCGAAGTCCTGCATGTCAGCAAGGAAGACTTGCTCGATGATTTCGAGAATGCTGCCGATATCACCTGCAGCGGAATGTACAAACACGTTTACACCGCGGGTTACGGTCAGTTTGGCGGCGAGCCGGTTGCAGCGATGGTGGGCAACTACAACTTCGGCCCCTCTTCCCCCGATATCAAACTGCTGAGCTACATGGCCTCCGTCGGTGCCATGTCGCACGCCCCTTTCCTCGCAGCCCCGTCCCCCGACTTCTTCAACCTGAGCAGCTTCGAAGAGCTACCCAACCTGAAAGAGATCAAGGACATTTTCGCCGGCCCGCGGCATGCCAAGTGGCGTGCGTTCCGTGAAAGCGAAGATGCCCGCCACACGGCGCTGACCGGTCCGCGCTTCATGCTCCGCTCGGCCTATCATCCGCAGGAAAACCCCGTCCAGAGCTATCACTACCACGAGAATATCGACGGGAAGCACGACAACTACCTGTGGGGCAATTCGGCGTTCCTACTGGCCAGTTGCATCAACGACAGCTTTGCCCGCTACCGCTGGTGCCCGAACATCATCGGCCCGCAGTCGGGCGGCGCCGTCGAGGACCTGCCGGTGCACTTGTACGAGTCCCTGGGCCAACTGCAGGCCAAGATCCCCACCGAAGTGCTGATTTCCGACCGCAAGGAGTTCGAGCTGGCCGAAGAAGGCTTCATCGCCTTGACCATGCGCAAGGACAGCGACAACGCAGCATTCTTCTCCGCCAACTCGGTACAAAAGCCGAAGAACTTCCCCAAGACCCCGGAAGGGCAGCAAGCGCAGACCAACTACAAGCTCGGAACCCAACTGCCCTATCTGTTCATCGTCAACCGCCTGGCCCATTACATCAAAGTATTGCAGCGCGAGCAGATCGGTAGCTGGAAGGAGCGCCGTGACCTTGAGTCCGAGCTCAACAAGTGGATCAAGCAGTACGTCGCCGACCAGGAGAATCCCTCGGCCGATGTGCGCAGCCGTCGGCCTCTGCGAGCCGCTAGAGTCGAGGTATCGGACGTCCCCGGTGATCCGGGTTGGTACCAGGTGTCGCTCGCCGTGCGCCCGCACTTCAAGTACATGGGGGCGAACTTCGAAATCTCCCTGGTCGGACGGCTTGATACCCAATGAGCGGATTTTTTGACCGACTGGTGGCCGATCAGCTCGCAAACCGCAAGCCCTCCAGGCAAGAAAACGCGACCCAGAAGTTCGCGGCCATCAAGCGTCACTTGGAAACACTGCTCAACGCTCGCCAGGGTTGCTCACAGAGCAGCCCTGAGCTGGGCCTGCGTGACTTCAATGGGCACGACGCAAGTAGTGGCGACCTGCTGCAGCAAGTGAGCGCAGACATCCGCCGCACCATCCAGCGCTTCGAGCCACGCGTGCAAGTGCGCTCGCTCAAAGCCGTGCCCGATTGTCACGCCCCGCTGGAGCTGCATTTCAGGCTGGACTGTCACGTGCAGGTCAACAACCACACGGAACAGCTGCAACTGGAACTGCTGGTCAACGGCCATAACCGCCACACCCGAGTGAGGTGACCTATGTCGCTCAAGGAAAGATTCAGCGAAGAGCTGCGTTACCTGCATGAGCTGGGGAACGACTTCGCCGAAGACAACCCACAGCTTGCCCGACTGCTCGGCAAGGGTGGTAGCGACCCGGATGTCGAGCGTTTGATGGAGGCCTTTGCCTTCCTCACCGCCAAGCTGCGGCTCAAGCTGGAAGACGACCTCCCAGAACTGACGCACCCCATGCTGCAACTGCTGTGGCCCAATTACCTGCGGCCGCTGCCGAGCGCCACGATCATCCAATTCACGCCACGCAAGCAGGCACTGAGTCAGTCCCAGCGGATCCCGAGGAGCTCGCGGCTGTTTTCCAGAGCTGTGGATGGGGTGTCCTGCGAATTTCGCACCTGCATGGCGGTGGACATCCATCCCTTCGAGATCGAAGCAGTGAACGCCACCCAGACGCTCGACAGTTCGGTGGTGCGCATCGACCTAAGCACCTTGGTCGAGCGACCGTTGAGTACTCTCGGCTGCGACAGCCTGGACTTCCACCTGAGCGGCGACACCGAAACTGCCCGCACGCTGTACCTCTGGATCGCGCAGTACCTCAAGCATGCCGCAGTGACGATCAATGGCGAGGTCCGTCGGCTGCCAGCCAGCAGCATCATCTTCCCAGGCTTCAGCTCAAACGAAGGGTTGCTGCCTTACCCGCAGAACGTTTTCGACGGCTATCGGATCTTGCAGGAGTACTTTGTATTTCCCAAGCGCTTCCACTTTTTCAGCATAACCGGGCTGGAAAAGGTCTGGCCCGATCAAGCCACTCGGCAGGTGGGCCTTGAACTTCATTTCACCCGCCAGCTACCTGACTCGTTGCGCATCGGCAAAGGGGATTTCAGCCTATTCTGCACCCCCGCTGTAAACCTGTTCAGCCACAGCGCCGAACCTATCGACCTATCCAACCAGCACGCCCCTTCTGATCTCATTCCCAGAGGTGAAGAGCGGCACGCCTATGAAATATTCAGTGTCGATCGGGTGATCAGCACTCGCACGACCACCGACGGAAGTACCGGCGAACACCTACGTACCTTCCGTCCCTTCGAGTCGTTCGCCCACGAGATCGAGCATGTTCAAGGGCGCACAGCGCTGTACTACCGCTACACACTTGAAGAGTCCCTGCTGGGCGACGGCGTGACTCATCGCATCGCCTTCGTGCGAGCGGATGCCAACGCTTACATCGGTGAGCTGGAAACTGCATCCATCGACCTGACTTGCACCAACCGCAACCTGCCACTGGCGCTAGGCATCGATGACATCAATGCCCTCACTGAAGCAACACCACCGCTGGCGACGTACACCAATATCTGCGTGCCCACCCGCCCCTATCGACCGGTACTGGACGGCCAGCTGCAGTGGGCTCTGATTTCCAACATGTCGCTCAACTACCTGTCGCTGCTTTCATCCGAACCGCTGAAAGCGGTCATTCGCGCCTATGACTTCGTGGCCTTGCACGACCTGCAGCAGACGCGCACCACCCACAAGCGCCTCGAAGGGATTCGGGATGTTCAGACGCAACCTCTGGACTGGCTGATCAAGGGCCAACCCATTCGAGGGCTACGCACACGGCTGAAGCTGGATCAGGCGGCATTTCTCTGCGAGGGCGACCTGTATCTGTTCGGTTGCGTGCTCGCGCACTTCTTCGCCCTGTACGCCAGCATCAATTCCCTCCATCAACTGGAAGTGATCAACACCACCAACAACGAGCACTACACATGGCCAATCCAGACCGGCAAGCAACCGCTGATCTAGCCGACAAGTTGCTCGCCGATGCGCACCAATACAACTTCTTCCAGCTGCTGGAGCGCCTGCATGGCCTGCACGGGGATGACCTGGAACCGCGTTGGCCGGACGAAGCCACTCGGCTACGTGTGCGGCTGGGTTGTGATCCACGGCTGACCTTTCCGCTATCCGATGTGTACAAAGCTGAACGCATCCCTGGAGAAGCAGACCGCTATCGTGTGTGCACCACGTTCATGGGGCTGCATGGCACCGACTCACCCCTGCCCTCCTACTACCTGGAGCAAGTGGCGTATGAGCATGCGCACGGCATCGGTGTGCGGCCTGCGTTCTTCGATTTCTTCAACCACTACCTGCTCAGCCTGCTGCACCGCATCTGGCGCAAGTACCGCTATTACATTCGTTTCCAGCCGGGTGCCAGCGATGGCTTCTCCCAGTACATCTTTGCCCTGCTCGGGTTGAATGACAAACAACTGCGCGGCGACACGGCGCTGCCCTGGAGCCGGCTGCTCAGCTTCGCCGGCGTCATCGCCAGCCGCAGCCGTGCGCCCGGTACCGTCGCCGGCATCATCGCCCACTGCTTCGACCTCAAGCAGGTGCAGATCCGCGAGTTCGAAACCCGCCTGGTTCCCACCACGGCCCAGCAACTGGTGAGCCTGGGCCGCAGCAATGGCGAGCTCGGCAGCTCCTTTATGGTCGGCAGCCGCACGCGTACTCGCAGCAGCAAGTTCACCATCGTGATCAGTGAACTCGACCAGGATCAGCTGCGCGACCTGTTGCCCAGCGGCATCAACTTCAATCGCCTGCGTGCACTGATCGACTTCCTGCTGCGCGACGGCCTGGCCTACGACCTGGAGCTGCGCCTCAAGCAGAACGCCCTATCGCCCTTTTGCCTGCACGCCAGCCAAGGCGCCTACCTGGGCTGGACCAGTTTCGTCGATGATCGCCACGGTCAGATCGCCCCGGTTGTGCGGTTTCGGGGGCGCTCATGAGCACCTTGACCTTGAGCATCATCAACCTTGAACAGTTGCCGCACGACGTCACGGTTCGACACCAGTTCGATTGCGCTGGCGGCACCATCGGCAGCGCAGAGGCCACCTGGCGGATCAATGATCGCGAAGGGAGCGTCGCACCAATCCACTGCGAGATTCGCTGGCTCGAAGGCAGCTTCTGTGTCATCGACCTCTGTCAGCGCACCTATCTGAACGACAGTCTCGACAGCCTGGAATCGCTCACCGCCAGGCGACTGCTCGACGATGACCGACTGCGCATTGGCGCTCTCAGACTGCTGGTTCAGCTTTCGCATACGGATGTGCGCTCTTTGGAGGATCTGTTCAGCCCTGAGCAGAGAACCCTTGATCAATGGCTGCTCGATGTACCCGCTCAGAGCTGGCAATCGGTTTGCGCCACGCGCGAGGCCGCCATTGAAATCTGCTCGGCCTTCGAACCAGGGGTTGGCAGCGACCCCTTGGCGGCGCTGGACACTGTGACAGGACCTGCGCAGCAGAACTCGTTGGAAAGCCTGATTGCAGGAAAACACCCATGACCCGTTACTCATTCGCAGCCGCTGTGCTGATGGCATTGATCGGACTCTCAGGCTGCACGTCTCTGAGCAAGATCGGCCAAGTCATCGTGGACCCCTCGGTGCCCGTCGGCCCGCCCAAGGAACACCCCACCCAAGTCGCGTTCAGCATCAACGCCAGCCCAACGCTCAACGGCAACGCCCACAGCGTCGAAGTACCCGTCGAGCAGCCTGGCGCCCTGGAACCGAGCCCCTACGCCGTCAGCTTGAGCGCGGGTGACCCTTACGCCTTGACCGAAAAAGTCGGGACCCTGCTCGAATACCTCCAGCAACAGTTCCCCGCCATGTCGCCGGTCGCGATGCCAGAGGACGAGGACGATGACCTACTGCGCTCGCCCATGGAAGAGAGCACCCCCGGCAGCTATGACGACCCGACCGTGATCCTCACCTTACCCCACACCACCACCGTGGCCGCCAAGCCTGTCGCTACGCCCATGGCGATCAAGATCCTGCAGCTGCGTGATGACTCGCTACTGCGCAACAGCGTTTACGAACTGCTGGACAAAGACCCGCCCAAGGCATTGCGCAGCACCTACATCCGCGATGACGACTACCTGCTGCGACCTGGCCAGTTCAAGTTCATTCCCTTTGCGCCCATCGATCCCGAAACCCGCTTCATCGCGGTGATCGGCGACTACCGCAATCAGGAAAACGCCACCTGGAGCCAAGTGCTGCGCATTCCCCCTCGCGGCCACCAGGTCATCCTGTCGGTGTTGCTCAACGACACACAGGTCCAGCTCAAGGAGGAAGACTGATGCCACGCCAGACTACCTCACCTACTCACGCTGACACGGAGCGCTCATGAGTTCACGCAACCCCGTCCTCTGGCCTGAAGGCCTGTTCGTCAAACCGCAGCATTTTCAACAGGCGGCCCGAGCCAGCGAAGCAGCCCTGCACCAACGCCTGGGCAGCCTCAATGCGGCGTTCTATGGGTTCAGCGAACTGCAGTTGAACGACGAGTACTTGAGCCTGGGCAAGATCGCCATCACCCGTGCGCGAGGCATCATGCCAGATGGCACAGTGTTCGATATCCCCGCCGACCTGCCGCCACCTCCACCACTGGAGATCGAGGACGACGGGACGAAAGACAGCGAGATCTACCTGTGCCTGCCACTGCGCACCGAAGGCGGCCGGGAGGTGAGTTGGCCCGACAACGCCGCCAACTTCCGTTACAGCGCCCAGGCCGAGGAAATCAAGGACACCCACAGCGCAGACGGTGACCTGGTACAGGTCGACCTGGCAGTACCCAACCTGCAGCTCAAGCGCAAGGCCGAAGACAGCAGCGCCTACACCCGCCTGGCCGTTACTCGTATTCTGGAACGGCGCCCCGATGGCAGCCTGCAACTGGACGAAGGGTTCTACCCCACCAGCGTTTCGGTGCGCGCCGTACCGGCGCTGCAGCGCTTCCTTGAAGAGATCACCAACACCCTGCGCGAACGCGCACGCAACTTGGCCGCCCGCATCGGTGCCTCTGGGCAGTCGGGCATCGCCGACATCCGCGACTTCAACCTGCTGCAGGCCATGAACCGCTGGTGGCCGTGCTTCCAGCATCTGGCCAGGCAAGGCCAGACCCATCCCGAGCAGTTGTACCTGTGCATGAGCCAGGCCTGTGGCGAGTTCGTCACCTTCACCGACGAGACGCGGCTGCCACAGGAGTACCCCGCCTATCACCACACCGCGCTGCGCACGTCGTTCAAACCGCTGGAAGACACCCTGCGCCGGGCACTGAGCACGGTGCTGCAACCCCGAGCCGTCTCGTTGCCATTGCAAATGCTGGAGTACGGCGTGATGACGACCACCCTGGAAGACCGACGCCTGATCGACCAGGCCGACTTCATCCTGGCGGTACGCGCCAATCTGCCACCGCACACGTTGCGCCAGATGTTCGTGCAGAAGGCCAAAGTCGTCTCGCTGGAATCGTTGAACGAAGCTGTGCCATTGCAACTTCCGGGTATTCCACTGGTGCCGCTGCCCGTGGCGCCCCGAGACCTGCCCTTCCACGCAGGGTTCACCTACTTCGAACTGGACCGTCGAGCCCCATCCTGGGCTGGCATGAAGACGTCCAGTGGCTTCGGCATTCATGTCGCCGGCGAGTTCCCAGGGCTTGAACTGCAGTTCTGGGCAATCAGGAGTGAATGAGATGAAGGATGCTATTCACGACAGTCAGGATGGCAACGGGGGCCTCTTCGACACGATAGCCACGGCAGGTAAGGAAGCTAAAAAATCCTCCGCCGACACCGCCACGCATGCGCAGGCACAACCTGCTTTTCAAGGCTACCTCGCCGACCCTGACTTCCAACTGCGGGGCGGCTTCTCAAACTTGATGCTGGATGCCGCCGCCCCCCTGTTCGGCCTGGTGATGCGCCTGCGCACGCTGGATTCATTGCCCAACATCAAGGAAGTGCATCAACAGGTACGCAACCAGATCGACAACATCAGGGAAGAGATGCGTCAGCACGGCTACGAGCATGCCCAGTTGCTCGCGTACTCCTACGGGCTGTGCCTTTACATCGATGAAGCGGTCATGGAGCGGCCTTGGGGCAAAGCCAGCTGCTGGAGCCAGGAACCCCTGCTCAGCATCTTCCACGACGAAACCTGGGGTGGGGAAAAGTTCTTCACCGTGCTCTCGCGCCTTATGCAGGAACCCAAGCGTTATCAGGACGCACTGGAGTTCATGTACTTCGCGCTGTCCCTGGGCCTGAAAGGCAAGTACGCCGTCGCGCCCAAAGGCGAAGAATCGCTCAACGGGCTCATTCACCAGCTTCACGGAATCATCCGCGAGCTGCGCGGCCCCGTACCGGAATCGATCAGTGATCCCTACACCAACGTCGCCCCGCGAAATTTCCGCATGAACCGGCAATGGCCGTGGTGGAGCCCGTTGGTGATTTGCGCCGCAGTCATGGCGGTGGCCTACGGCATCTACAGCTACCGCCTGCACCTGATTACCACCGAGGTGCTGGCGTCGCTCAACGGCATCTTGCAGCAGTAGATCGCCGACACCCGTGGCAACGGAATTCAACGAATTGACGAGGCATCTGCCTCGTTGACAAGCCCATCGTACCCGATGGCCACGCCACCTAGGTGCGCGTGCTTTATCCACATGGATGCAGGAGATACTGCCATGCCAACACCCGCTTACATCAAGATCATTGGTAAAACCCAAGGCAACATCACCGCTGGCGCATTCACCGCTGATTCAGTCGGCAACGTTTTCCAGCAAGGCCATGAAGATGAAATTCTGGTGCAGGAAATCAAGCACGAGGTAACCACGCCTACCGATCCCCAGAGCGGCCAACCCAGCGGGCAACGAGTACACAAGCCGCTGATTTTCACCAGCGCGCTGAACAAGGCCACGCCGCTGATGTATCAGGCGCTGGCCACCGGTGAGATGCTGACCACCGTTGAGATCAACTGGTATCGCACCTCGGTGGAGGGCAAACAGGAGCACTTCTTCACCACCAAACTCGAAGACGCGACCATCGTCAGTATCAACACGGAGCTCCCGCACGCCCAGGACAAGGAGAACGAAAACTATACGCAGCTGATCGAGGTTGCGCTGGCCTACCGGAAAATCACCTGGTCACACGATGTGGCCAATACCGAAGGCTCTGATGACTGGCGTGCGCCTGCCGCCTGATCCATGCGAATGCTCCGGGCAGGTGATGCCTGTCCGGGCTTTGCGTTCATTCAGACGGCGGACAAGGATTTTCTATGCCTAGCCAATCTGACTTGCGTTACAGCTTCCAGCCACTCGTGGGCAAAGCAGAATTCGAAGTGGTTTCGTTCACACTCAAGGAAGGTATCAGCCAGCCGTTCACGCTCGAACTTCAGCTGATCAGCTACGAAAACGACATTGACTTCGGCCAGTTGCTCGACAAGCCGGTGCTGTTCACCATCTGGAATGGCGAACGTCCCGTGCGCTACGTGCACGGCCTGGTCAGCCGTTTCAGCCAAGCTGAAAGCGGCTTCTACCGCACTTACTATCACGCGCTGGTCGAGCCACAACTGGCCCGCGCCGACTTGCGTTCGAACTGGCGTATCTTCCAACAAAAGACCGTGCCGCAAATTCTTGAACTGATGCTCAAGCGTCAGGGCATCGCCCAGTACGAACTGCGCAGCAGCATGGACCACCAGGTCCGCGAATTCTGCGTTCAGGCCGGCGAAACAGACCTGGCGTTCATCGCTCGCCTTGCTGCTGAAGAAGGCTTCGTCTATCGCTTCGCCCACAGTGAAAAGCTGCACAAGCTGATCATCACTGATCGGCTGCAATCGCTGGGGTTGATCAGTCATGGCGCCATCAAGGCCGAGGATGAAGACGAAGGTTTCTACGAAGACGATGAGCCGGTAGATCCCAACACCGTCCTCTATCAATCCAGCAGCGGTGGCGACCAGCCAATTCCCTGTCTGCGCCGTTTGAACTACAGCGAACAGGTGCGCACGGCACGCCAGGTGCAACGCGACTACACCTTCACCAACCCGGCCTACCGCCAGGAACACCGCGCCTCTGGCCCCTTCCTGGAGCATCAGTCCAGCGAGTACGAGTACTTCGACTATCCAGGCCGCTACAAGCGCGATGTCGTAGGTAAACCGTTCACTGAAAACCGCATCACGGCCCTGCGTCACGATGTCCGACTGGCGCAAGTCGAAGGTGATGACGTACGCCTGCAACCGGGCTTGAGCTTCACGCTGACCGGACACCCACGAGCCGACCTCAATGCGCACTGGCGAGTGAATACGGTCATTCACGGAGGCACCCAGCTCACCAGCCTGCAGGAAGAGGCCACCAGTATCAATCAAAGCACACGGTACGAGCAGACCGCCGTGCTGATCCCCGGCCGCACCGAATGGCGCCCTGCCCCTCTGGCAAAACCGCGAATCGACGGCCCGCATATGGCTACCGTGGTCGGGCCGAAGGGCGAAGAGATCTATTGCGATGAGTGGGGGCGGGTCAAGGTCAGTTTCCCTTGGGATCGCGAGAGCGAGAGTAACGAGTTCAGTTCCTGCTGGGTACGCGTCTCCCAAGGCTGGGCCGGCGGTAGTTGGGGCTCGATGGCCATTCCGCGAATCGGCCAGGATGTGATCATCCAGTACGTCAACGGTGACCCCGACCAACCCATGATTACCGGGCGCACTTACTGTGGCGATCAACTGCCACCGTACGACCTGCCCGACAACAAGACCCGCATGACTATCAAGAGCCAGACCCACAAGGGGGATGGTTTCAACGAGCTGCGCTTCGAGGATGAGTTGGGGCGGCAGGAGGTGTTTATTCATGCCGAGCGGGATCAGAACAATGTGGTCAAGCACGATGAGACGACACAGATTGGCAACGACCGCAAGGAGCAGGTCGAAAACGACGAGTCCATCCTGATCGGCAACCATCGCGACAAGACCGTCGGTAACGACGAGCGAGCCACAATTGGCAATGACGCTTTTCTGAAAGTCGGTCGTAACCAGACAATCACCGTTGCCAAGGACCGTGTTGAAACCATCGGTAATCATTGCCACCAACAGATCACTGCCAATCATCACACCCGCATCGGCGGCAACCTGGAGCAGCAAGTTGAAGGGCACGCCGAGCTGGAGGCCAGTCTTGAAATCCGCAGACGCACCCGTCGCTACGATCTGCGTTCAACGGAAACTGTGCTCATTCAAGGGCCTGGTGGCTCCATCCGAATTGACGAGACAGGCATCACCCTGGACGGCTCGACCATCCATATCAACGGACAACTAATCAAATCGCCAGGCGGCAACACAAATCCCTTCTCCATCGCCAGCGACTTCGTCAGCGGCAAACCGCTCGAGCGCCTATGCGGACGCCGCGCAGATGGCACGTGCCCCTTGCCCGATTGCCGCTGCATCAAAAGGCCAAGCCAATGAGCACCGCGCTTCTGCAGCCACACGGCAACGGCAATGTCGCCTGCGACTGCCAATTTTTGCTGCTCATGACCAGTACACTCGAAGACTGGGCGTATCGCCCCATTCCCCAGGAAGGCGAATGGATGCCCGCCTATGCCCCTTCGGTACTCGACCTCATCCATAACATCAGCCGAAATACCCCGCACGCATGGCCATGGAAGCGCAGCGCGCTGGATAACCAGCACGATTTCGGCCCTCTGCTGGTAAACACCTCAAAAGCACCTGAGCTCCGCACCTATGCCATGGAGACCTGGATGCCCATCGGCGGTGCCATCGCGCTGGACGCTGAAGTTGACCTCGAAGTGCTGATTGGCCACCTCACCAGCCTTGTGCAAGTCACGCTCCCGGACCAGGGCGCCGCCCTGTTTCATCTCAAACCCGATCATCTCTCAGCCTGGCTGGGTGCGCTGGATGAACGCAACCGCGAGCTCTGGCTGGGGCCCATCTCTCGGCTGGCATGGCGAACCAACTGGGGCCCCGCCCACCAGTGGCAGGCGCTCGAACGCCGACCGACGGCTGCACGCTCGATATCCGACCCGGCATTGACCCTTGGCGCACATGAACTGGAGCGGCTGCAGGCAGGCCTGCACGAGCACTTCGTCCTCTCATTGGCACACGAGGTATTGGCCATGCCGACCTACACGACACGTACCTTGCCCGAAATCCGCCGCTGGATAGAAACCCTGCTCCCGCAACTCAAAGCGCTCAATTTTCGTGACGAGGACGTTGCCGGCCAGTTCATCCGGATGACGGCCAAACACATGTCCATCATCAGCGATGACCAGGCCGGGGAGATCTACACCAACCTCGAAGAATCGCCCCAAGGGCGCCTTCGGCAACTGCAAGCGCTGATTGACAGCAAGGAGCCCCTTCATGACTGACGCTTCGGTTAGCAGTGCCACTGCCGGCCCCGCCTGCAGCCCGCGCGTTCCAATCCTGCCGGTGCGCTACGCGATCGTGCCCCGTGCCGCCGACACTCCTGCCTACCTGTATACCGATGCAGGCTTCAAGCTGGAGCAGGGCCTGCCCCCGCTACGGCATTGCGCCTATACGCTGCGGGCCCTGCGCCCAGGATACGTCTACGTGTTCATGAAAGGCTCTCTGGGCGAAAAGCTTGTCATTCATGAATACGACGGAGAAGGGAATTACAAAGAGTTGGGCTACCAGGGATTAGAGAAATACCACCGCCGCAACCGCTATCGTTCCGGCAAAACCATGGCTTGGGTTTGGGCAGATACCTGCCAGGAGTCAGCCAGGGAAGTGTGGATCGGTTACAGCCCCCACTTGTGGACCAACGCTACCACCGCCCGCATCAGCGCTTCGCCCGCCCTGCGTAAACGGCACATGCGCCTGCTGGACATGGCCGAGCTGGTGGCCGGCAATCAGGCCCCCTCCTCCCAGCCCCATATATTGCCCCTCAGCGCATTGCAGAACTGGGTCGAAGACTTCAAACAGGCCAATCGGCGCATGCCCCTGACCTGGAGCAGCCACCCAGTCGCCGATACCTTGCCGGTCGGCACGCTCAGCGCAGCGGCTCGGCATTATCCGTGGTCGCAGCCAAAAGTACCGGTGGTGGTGGCACTCGCTGACGCCGAAGGCATGGCCCTGGACCTGAGCCTGTCGGTTTCGGCGTACCAGCACCAACTGCGCGACCTGATGCCTGCCGAGCAACTGGAACACACACAACCCGCGCAAAGCCCAGAGCAACAGCGGTTACCGTCCTGCTTCAAGCTGGACGTGGAGCAAGTGAGCCCTCAGAGCCGCGACTTTCACCATCGCAACTTGGTGGCCATGCTGCTGAACAAGACGTTGGAGAGCCTGTACCCGGCAGATGCGCCTTCGCCGCAGTTGGTCGGTTTTAGGTTGAAGCCAACCCGCGACAACCCTGCCCACTCACCCGCCGCGGCACGCTACCTGGCCCTCACCCACGAAGATTACTCCGCCAACGGGGCACGCCTGGGCCTGCGCATCGATACTGAAAAATACCTGCGGTTCCTCGACGAGCGCGATGCGCTTGATCAGCGCATGGCGCACCTGCGTGACCTGGCACTGCAAGCCAGCCATGATCACGACACCTGGCTGGCCACTGCAGAGGCCGAGCACATCGATGACCCTTATAGCCTGGCTGCCGCCCTGGCCTGCTATGACCGCGACGATCGCACTTCCGCCCGCGGGCTGGAAATCATCCTGGCGTTGCTGATTCTGCCCATGAGCCAGCCAACCCCCGGGAGCGAAGATCA
The DNA here is from genome assembly GCF_016624805.1 of Pseudomonas sp. S44. NCBI lineage: Bacteria > Pseudomonadati > Pseudomonadota > Gammaproteobacteria > Pseudomonadales > Pseudomonadaceae > Pseudomonas > Pseudomonas sp. S44. The sequence continues at coordinate 6,526 of NZ_JACVTY010000024.1, read as the reverse complement.
GGACCCACGGTTCAGGCGCCTGGAGCAGTGGCTCGATCAGCACGACAGCCCGCTGTACACCGCCCTGGCACCGTTCAACCCGTTCAAGGACAAAGCCGATGCGGTCGGCGGCCTGTTGGGCGCCGCCGACAACGTAATCGAAGGATTGGCCGACCGCTTCCCGGCAAGCGCCGGCATCACCGAACTCACCGCACAGTCGGTCAGCACCGTGGTGCTCAAGCGGCTGCGTGGCACTACCCGCTGGGACACCAGCCATGGTCTGCGCCAGCAAGTGCTGGCGGCAGCGCGTGAGGCCAATGCCGAGAAGGTATTGGGATTGTTGGCGGCGCGCTACCAGATCACCGATCAGGCCATTCGGGATAACCCGTTCAGCCAAGCCGTAGAACAGTACTTGAACAAGGGCATGGCCCAGGTTGAAGAGATGAAGCAACTTCGCATCTCGGGCAGCCGCACGGTAGCGATCGAGTTGACCACCACTGCGCACATGAAACCCAACTTTATTGGGTTGCTTACATCGGGTAGTGGCGGAGCTTTGAACGCGGGGATGCTGTGGTTCAACGTGATTTCACTGAAAGCAGCTTATAACAGCCTACAGAAGAGTTCTGCCCCGGAATACACACTGGGGTTTGCGTCGTCAATATTTGGTGTGATCGGTGCGGCTGCAGCGACGTTGGTTAGCGTCCGGGCCACCCAAAAGGCAGTGATGATGAGATTGCGTCCGACAGCGCCGGGAATGGCATTTGGCAACGGAATTACAAGTTTCTTGAGCAGCAAACTCTTTGCGCGATTAGCAGGATATCCTGCAATAGGTTTTGGCTTTTTCTCTGATAGCGCCAAGGCGTGGCGGCAAAACGAAAATGGAAACTCTTCTGCCGCAGCGTATTCATTCACTGGTGGAGTAAGCATGGCTGTCGGCGCTGCTGTCATCCTTGACGCAGGCCTTGCAGCTTCGATGGTTGCGTCGTCAGTCCCGTATGTAGGATGGATCACTGCTGCTTTTGTACTTTTAGGAACAGCGATAATCGGAGGGGGGCTCTACCTCCATGCCAAAGCACAGGAGCATTTACATAGCCCCATTGAGCTATGGGCTGCACGCAGCATGTTCGGAAACAGGATAAATGATGGTGAAATTCATGCCGATATTATTTTAGATAACAATAAAAAACTGCCAGCATTTAAATCTATATTTACAGAAATCAAAGCTTGGTACGACGAGCATTATACACCCAAGCTTCTTTCATCTGAGCAGGCCACATCGCTCGGCGTAAATAACATGGACAGCAAGTGGCATGAAAACAGTCATTGGACGCCACCTGACTGGGCAGCGATCACACAAAATAAAGTAACAACACCGCAGCCAACCGCGGAGTTCACAGTATTTTTACCGGGCTTCGTAATAGGTGTCAGTGAATGGTCGGCGAGCTTAAACAGCTTTGGTGAGGGCGAAGAAACGTATGTATTCCCAGTCGACCCCACCTGCCACATCATAGACGCCGGTTTTATATTGCATTTCAAAAAAACTCTTTCTACCCAGAATCATGCCTCGCTACACCTGACCTACCGCGTCAATCAAGGAGTATACGAAGGCACTGAGATCAATAAAATTTTCCGACTTGAGCGCTGATATGACAACTCTATGGGCATTTAAATACAACTCAAATTCAGGATACGAACCCACCATTCGCGGACAGTTCGCAAGCGTGTCAAACAGCACGTTATGCCTGCGCAACCCGTGGGTTGCAGACTGTGTATTCATGGGAAAACTATTCTGCGCAATCATCATCGCAAGCATAATCAGTCTATATCCTATTCTTCTATCCATCGAAACATGGAACCCCCACACACTTAATCCTCCATTGATAATCGGAACAGCACTTGCCCCCTTTGTATTCCTACCATTTATTTTTTTTCGAATATACCTAATTAAAGGCCTATCCAATTTTTACCTCAACCGAACAACTCAAAAAATACACTATCGACGCTTGAGCAAGATATTAGTTTTCGAGTGGTGCAACACTGAAGGTGGCCTTATGAAGCGCACCGAGTTCGGCGGCTCATCCTTCACCACCAGCTATGCACTCGCCTTCGCCCCCCGCCGTGCAGACGGCAGCCTCCACCAGAAGGACTGTCTGTGGGTCGACAGCAATGAACCCACCGAACCCGACATCAGACACGTCGCCGAAGTCTGGGAATACCTGCGCCATTTCATGGACCACGGCCCAGACAAACTACCGCCACCTGGTGAACCTAACTGGTGGCACCGGCCACTGCACGCCATCTGCCTGACCCCGGCAGAAGCCTGGCGTCATTACGCCCCCTGGCGAACCGGGGAGCCCGGTGAACTCCAAGGCAAGAAAAACTGGCAACTGCCGTTCTGGGCCGTGTTGTTCCCTTACAACCTCACAGTCGCCATCTGCTGGTATGGCGTCTGCCGGCTGTTCAACGTCCGGGCTGCGCCGCCACCGCCAGAGGCGTTCGAGGAAGCACCTGCGCAGCCATACAAAAGGAAGCGCAAATGAAACCCATCGTCCTCGTCGGCCACGCTCATGACTGCCCACTTCATGGTGCAGGGACGGTAGAAACCGGCGCAAGCGCAACATTCGTGGATGGCAGGGCCGTCGCACGCGTGGGCGACCGCATCAGTTGCGGGGCTGTGATCGAAACCGGGGCTGACTGCACGCTCATCGAAGGCCAACCGGCAGCCAGGGAGGGAGACACGACTAGTCACGGCGGGACGTTGGTCGAGGGGGATCCAGGTTGGCTTGTTGACTAGCTGTACGGAGCGGATATCAGGCCAAACGGCCCTGCGTTTGGCCTGGCCGCCGGATTGAATGCCACACCCGCGCCGTGTCCGCGATGCTCGAGGCCTTCCCGCTCTGTTCATGGGGTGAGGAGGAATAGCGTTTTCATGGGCTAGTGCGCTTTTCCATTGGCTGTCGGTCAGCGCACGCACTGTAGGCACCCGTCAATTAGCGCGATCTTGTCAGGATTATCTGCACACTTGGCGGCGAACAGAGTTGCCATGCTTTGGCTTAGTCGTCTGAGCTGGATTGGAGGTGCCATCGTGCTCGCTACCAGTATCGCCTTACTGATTTTCGATGAAAACGCGCTAGAAAAATGGTGCAGCAAATGCTGTTTCCGCCTTCAACTATCTAACAAAGGCTACCCAAAGGATGCAGAAGAACTTGAGTCTTTGTTCACCGCAATTAGCGAGGTCATATAATGTATTTTGTTGAGTGGCTCTCATGGCTTGCCTACATTGATCCAAAAGAAGAGCGCGATGCTTTTGAAAAACAGCACAAGAAAGCGAACCGGAAAATCATATATGAAAGCGACGAGCAGGAGATGATTGAATTTGCGAAAAAGTCAGCTTGCAACACACCTAAAAGTCGAGGGCCAGTCTATATTTACAATGAGCGCATATTGGAAATGCGTTGCGGCACGTGGGAGGATAAACGGGGACTGATAAGCATACTATCCCTTACGGCTATAGCTTACTCATTAGCAAATATAGCGATTGTTTTAGAGGACATAAAATTTCTTTTAAACCTAGCACTCAACTATAATGGCGAGCCCTATGGCGAGCAGCTTCTCATGGCGTCATTCTTCCTCACCATGGGCTTAGGTACATTATGGCTTTACTTAAAATTCGGGCTCCGCTTCACGCGATTCGAGATGTTCACATCCCGCCACTTACTAATACGTTTCAACCGCACTACCCAACAAGTCTACCTGCACCGTCCAACATACTGTGGCGGTATCGTCACACTCCCTTGGCACGGCGTCATGTGCAGTGGCTCGGATAAAAAATACGCCGCTGCCGGTAGCTTAGGCCTTCCTTTGGATCTTATATGGCCACCCTCGTACGCCGGCGCTCTACATCCTGAACTCGTCCACGTAGGCAAAGCCGCCAACAACTTCGCGGAACTACAAGCCGAATGGGAGTTCATCCGCCGCTTCATGGATGAGGGGCCAGAGGGTTTGCCGCGTCCCCACATCACCTCGCACTTTCCCTGGCCCTGGCAAGCCTTCACACCTCAATTCGAAGGGCTGACCCGCTACTTTCGTACCTCCTCTCGAATCACCAAGATCGGCCTCGTCTTGATCTCGCCCGCCTTCCTGATCATCGGAACCGGTCACTGGCTGAGCCTCATGCTGTGCTGGAAACCGCGCTGGCCCAAGATCATTCGCGAAGCCGGACTACCCGGAAAGCCCGTTCCGCCATTCACCACGCTTGACGACTATCCACCGGCTATCCAGGAGCGGTTGCGCGAGAACGCTTACCTCTGGGCCGCCCGCCCAGGCAAGCGTCCGGAGAGAAAGAAACGCACCGCTACGCGTCAGCCAAAGACCGAAGTAGAAACCTCGACCCTCGAGCAGGATTGAATCACCCCTGATTCCCTAGACACCTTCAGCCTCTTCAGAGGCCGTTGGTTTATGCACAGAACGAGCAATCAGAAAAAATGAAAAAATGGAAGTAAACGCGATGTTTATTTCGTCGTGTGTATCTCCTACTCTATAGTTGAGAAATGCACTCGGAATTCGGGCGGCGCTTCCTTCCGCTGCCTGCAGTAGCGTCAATCAGGAGCAACACCACAAGGAGGTTCGATGCTCAACCGAACAGCGGAGGACTGGCGACGTCTGGGCCACCTTCCGACGCTACTCGAGGCGCTGCCCACGCTCGTCGGCGAGCTAGGGTTTCGCTACTACCGTTTCAGCTTTGCAAGCTGCACGCATGCGGTCAGCGCAGGCAATTTGTTATTAGGCGCGGATGCGATTATTCAGGCCGCACTGGATTTGCGAGCACATCACCTGCAACGCTCAAACATCCCATTGATATGGGAGGCCAAGGCCTTCGCTACAGCGCCCTCGCTCTGGACCGAGGCCCAGCGCCTCGGTCTTCGCCATGGGTGGCTACAGCCCCTGCATGAAGGCCCTGCCCACAGCTGCCTGGCGCTGTTGCGGCCTCACGTCAGCGTGTCTACTACAGAGCATTATCAAAACGCAGCATCAGCGCTCTGGCTGGGTGAATTCCTCCACCGCACGGCATCGCAAAGTGATGCAGCGCTCAAGCCCTATCGCGGGTGCGTTTGAACACCCCCGCATACACAAGCAAGATGACCGCGACAAGAACCAAGGCAACGTAAGAAACTCGTTGTAAGCTCCTGGTAGCCTTTCCAAGCAGGCAACTCGCTCGTTCGGTTCGACGACTTCGTCAAGCGCCCAGGCGCAGAGGGCGCTGATGCTCTCGGTGCGCAAGGCGGCGGGCGAGTACTGCGAAGGGCTAATTCTGTCCAAGTCGATGGAGCTGCCGTTCCGCGCCGTGCCACCGAGCCTGTATCTCGCCCTTAAGATGACGGAACCCGAGGAAAAAGCCACAAGTCATACCTTGATGCAGCAACATAGGCTCAGTGAACCGGACGCAGCTGTACGCATGGCCCAGCAAACCGACCAGGGCCGTGGCACCGGGCCCCTGCACTTGGCCTGCCAGGAGAAGCACCATGCTCAAACGGATGAGCAAGACCAACACCCAATGGGCACTGGGCTGGTGTGCCCTGATCGTCCTTGTCGTACTGCTTTGGCAGCCGTTTCACGCACAGATGATCGACAAACCCGACGGCCCACCCTGGATCTACGGCAATCCCGAGGCCCGGTTTACCGTGGCGCTCTACGCCGACCTGGAGTGCCCACATTGCCAGGTGTACCTGCCCCAGTTGCAGCGCTGGGTCGTCACCAACGATCACGTCAACCTGGCCTGGCATCATCTGCCGCTACCCCAGCACGATCCTGCCGCCAGCCGCGAGGCCGCGCTAGCCGAGTGCGCAGGTCAGCTGGAAGGACGCGAAGCGTTCTGGGGCGAGGTGCCGTGGGTATTCCTGCACACCCAGGGCAATGGCCTTGGACTGCCCAGCGACACGAAGTACCCCAAGCACTCCCCCGCCCTGCAGGCCTGTCTTGAAGGTCAGGAAATAGCTCAGGTGGTGCAGGCGCATCAAAGGGATGCGCAGCGCTACGGATTGAATGTCACCCCTGCCCTGCGCCTGATCGACAATCACAGCCAGCGGATCCTGACCTTGCGCGGTACCGTCGAGCCCGATGCCCTGCTTTCGGCAATCGACCTGCTGGTCCCGCCCGAAAGCCCAAACACCGAAATGCCTGCTAACACAGTCAGCGAAATGCCCAGGTAACTCATCGAGGGACGAAGCCGGGCTCTTCTCCAGCTCGGGCGCCTTGAGCAAGGCACGGTATAGCCGCGTCCCCGCTCGATTCTGGCAAGCATGTCGAGCAGATAGTGGCGCTTGATGGTGTAGATCGACAAACAGCGACGGCGCAAACCCGGATTTCATGGCTAATCTCTGGACTAAAAAGTCCGGATGCCCATGGATGGGAGTGGCTTTGACTGAAACGAAAAAAGACGCCGAAGCGTCTTTTTTCAAGGACCTACAGACTTCCATGGAACTCTGTAGATCGATATTTGGAGCGGGAAACGAGACTCGAACTCGCGACCCCGACCTTGGCAAGGTCG